>JAUSPW010000647.1 GCA_030652635.1 Pseudohongiella sp.
CGACACCTGGCTGCCGGCATCGGCGCGGGTATCGTCCTGGCCCAGCATTTTGACGTAACCACCCAGGGGAATCGGCGCGATAACATATTCGGTGCCATCCTTGCCTACCCAGGTTTTGACGGCTTTGCCAAAGCCAATTGAAAAGCGCAGCACTTTCACGCCGCATCGCCGCGCGACCCAGAAATGCCCAAATTCGTGCACAGTTACCAGAACGCCCAAGGTGACAATCAGGGCCAAGATATTTACAACCAAGGTCTGCAACATAAATCCTGTCCGGTACTACTGAGGAAGAAGCTTACTGTTACGTCCCGCTGTCAGCTCACTGGCGACGGCTCGTGCGTGTTGATCTACTGACTGAATCATAGCGATAGACAGCGGCTCGCGACAAGTTATTTGCGCCAGAGTGCCGGAAATGACCCCCGGTATCTCAGTAAACCGTATCTGTCCGTCCAGAAACGCGGCCACTGCAATTTCATTGGCGGCATTCAAAATACAGGGTGCATAACCGCCTTGCGCCGCCGCTTCCATGCCCAATGCCAGCGCTGGAAAACGCTCAAGATCCGGCGTCATAAACTGCAGATCGGGACTTTTCACCAGATCCAGAAAGCTGGCGCCGGAATCCATACGCTGCGGCCATGCCAAGGCATGGGCAATTGGCACGCGCATGTCCGGGCTGCCCAACTGCGCCAGCACCGACCCGTCGCGGTATTCAACCATGGAATGCACAATACTCTGCGGGTGAATCAATACATCAACCTGCGAGGGCGGCAGATCAAACAAAAAACACGCCTCGATAAACTCCAGACCTTTGTTCATCATGGTCGCAGAATCTACGGAAATTTTCCGACCCATGGTCCAGTTCGGATGTTTGCACGCCTGCGCAGGTGTCACCCGCTCCAACTCATTTATAGGTGTGGTCAAAAACGGCCCACCGGATGCTGTGAGCACCACCCGGCGCACGCCATGTGAGGACAACTGTCCGCGCTGCTGCTGCGAGGCAGAGGGCAAACACTGGAAAATGGCGTTGTGTTCGCGGTCTATGGGCAACACCCCCGCGCCGCTGTCGTCAGCCGCTTTCATAAATAAAGCACCGGCTGTGACCAAGGCTTCTTTATTTGCCAACAGTACTTTTTTACCACTTGACGCCGCAGCCAGCGCAGGTGGCAATCCCGCAGCACCCACAATCGCCGCCATCACTGTGTCCACATCGGGCGAGGATGCAATCTCGCACAAAGCCTGTGGGCCGCAGCGGACTTCAGTATCGCTGCCAGCCACATACAAGCGCTGACGCAAGATGTCAGCATGCTGCTCATCCAGCAAGACGGCAACATGAGGTTTGAAGCGCAGGCATTGTTCGTACAACAGATCAATGTTGCTGCCGGCGCTCAAGGCATAAATAGTCAGTTCAGGATAACGGGAAATGACATCAAGCGTGCTGGTACCCACGGAGCCGGTTGAGCCCAGCACGGTGATTCGCTGCGCCTGAACTGATTCAAGTGAGTTTTTCATCAAATTACCGCCAGACCGTTACTGAGCACCAGCAAGGCCAGCACATAAATCGGGGTAGCCGCCATCAAACTGTCAATACGGTCAAGAAAGCCGCCATGCCCAGGCAACAAACGACCGCTATCCTTGATGCCACGGTGGCGCTTCAGCATGCTTTCAAACAGGTCACCAATCACCGAGAACACGGCCATCAACATGGCAGCTGCCAACAACAGAATCCAAAGATCAATCGTCAATGGCTGATACCGTGTGTGTACCCACCACAGGATCACACTTGCCAGTGCGGCACAACTGGCCATGCCGCCCCAAAACCCCGCCCACGACTTCTTAGGACTCAGCGCCAACGCAAGTTTTTTGCGCCCCCAGGCGCGACCACTGAAATAGGCACCGATGTCGACAATGCTGACCAGGCCGATCAGGATAAACACCAACATGCCGCTGGGGTCCAGGGTCTTGAGATAAAACAGCCCTAGCCACGTCGGAATCAGGCTGGCAATACCCATGGCGGCCAGTTTCCAGGTCGCGCCCCAATAATGCTGGCCCGCCGGGTACACACTGATCGCCAGGAACACCACAAACCAGTAAACCACCGCCAGCGTGCTCACCACCGCAACACCCATAGTCGAGGGCACGGCACCAGGGAATACAAACACAATCAGAATTGGCACAACGATAGTGGTAATAAACAATATCCACAGGGCTTTGTCGCGCGGGCGCTGCAGCCCCATCAACTCAGCCCACTCCAGCAGCGCTGGCAGCATGATCAAACTCAGGAAACCGGCATACCAGGTTGGCGACAGCCAAGCGGTACCGGCGTATAACACCAGCAGCATCACAATAGCGGTCAGTACACGTTGACGCAGCACGTCAGACACCGTTTCCTGACAAAGAGGCCAGCACATCCGATGATTTTCCGGCTATCGGCACTGGTCGAATTGGTGACGTAGGTTCATGAGACAGGGTCAATTCATCACTCTCGGAATGCCCGCCATAACGACGTTTGCGTTGGCTGAAATCGTCCAGCGCCAATTGCAGGGTAGCATCATTAAAATCAGGCCAGTAGCAGTCAGTAAAATACAATTCGGTGTAAGCCATCTGCCAGAGCAGGAAGTTACTGATGCGACGTTCGCCGCCAGTTCGTATACACAGATCTGGCGCAGGTGCCTGCCCCAGACTGATGTGCTGTTGCACATGCTCAGTGGTGATGTCTGCCGGATTAATCAGCCCCAGTCGAGCCTGTTCAGCCAAGGCGCGACAGGCCTGGCTGATATCCCACTGCCCACCGTAGTCGGCTGCCACAGTCACCACCATACCGGTGTTGTGACAGGTGAGTTGCTCAACTTCAAGCATGTTTTTTAAGAGTCGTGGCGCAAAACTGTCACGGTTGCCGATAAATTGCAGGCGCACGTTACGTTCGTGCATCTGGCGAATCTCTTTACGGCGCAACACACTCAAAAACAGCGCCATCAGGCCTTTGACCTCTTTATTGGGGCGCAGCCAATTCTCACTGCTGAAGGCAAACAGCGTCAAATACTCGATCTGTCGATCAGCGCAGGAAAACACCAGTTCGCGCGCCGCTTCAGCGCCCGCCCTGTGTCCGGCGCTGCCGCCCAGGCCATGCGCTTTGGCCCAGCGATTGTTGCCATCCATAATCACCGCCACATGGCGAGGCTGGCTGTTTTGTTGCTTGTTGCTGTCCTTGTCAGGCACCGTTTGTCCTTCTGCGTCTTTATATTTTCAAGAGATTTTTATGCTGACTAACACAGTGAAATCAGCCATAACCGGTCGGGATCAGATGGACAGCAGATCCTTTTCCTTCACACCAAATGCAACATCAACAGAAGCGATGTATTTATCAGTCAGTTTCTGAATACGCTCTTCAGCACGGCGCTGATCGTCTTCACTGATTTCTTTGTTTTTGAGCAGATCTTTGATATGCCCATTGGCATCGCGGCGAATATTACGAATCGCAACACGCGCGCCTTCCGCTTCGTTTTTAGCTTGTTTGGTATATTCGCGGCGCGTTTCTTCGGTCAGTGCCGGCATTGGCAAACGAATACTTTCGCCATTGTTGGACGGATTCAATCCCAGATCAGAGCGCAAAATTGCCTTCTCAACTTCGGTAATCAGTTTGCGTTCCCAGGGAGCAATCACCAGCAAGCGACCTTCTTCCACCGTAATGTTGGCAAGTTGGCTCAAGGGTGTGTCAGAACCGTAGTAAGACACCATCACGCTGTCCAGAATACTCGGGTGCGCACGGCCAGTACGAATTTTGTTGAATGCTATTTCAAGGGAGTGTAAGGACTTTTCCATACGCTCGGTAGCATCTTTAATGGTTTGTTCGATCATGGTAATCCCCTTTTAATTCGAGTTCGTCACGCCTATCAAGGTTCCATCCGTCAAACCCATGACATTGTTCAGCAATGATCCCGGTTTTTGCATGTTAAACACACACACGGGAATATCGTGGTCCCGCACCAGGCAAATTGCGGTCAGATCCATCACGCCAAGTTTACGATCCAGCACTTCGTCGTAGGTCAGGTAATCATATTTGACGGCGTCAGGCACCTTCATAGGATCGGCCGAGTATACACCATCAACTTTAGTTGCTTTCAGGATGAGTTCGGCATCAATTTCAATACCGCGCAGGCAAGCTGCCGAATCTGTTGTGAAAAATGGATTGCCCGTTCCTGCGGCAAAAATCACCACATCGCCGTTGCGGATATGACGAATGGCTGCGCGGCGATCATAGTGCTCCACCACGCCACTCATGGGAATGGCTGACATCACACGGGTACTGATACCGGCTCTTTCCATGGCATCGCGCATCGCCAGCGCATTCATCACGGTTGCCAGCATGCCCATATGGTCTCCGGTAACCCGTTCCATACCGGCAGCACTTAATGCTGCACCACGGAACAGATTGCCGCCACCAATCACCATGCCAATCTGAATGCCAAGCCCAACGAGCTGGCCGACTTCGACGGCCATGCGATCGAGCACTTTAGGGTCGATACCAAAGTCGGCATCACCCATCAGCGCCTCACCGCTCAGCTTTAATAGTATGCGTTTATACTTTTTTTCAGCTTTTGCCATGATGATCCCGCTTGTTGAATCTTGTTATGGATACTTTAACCACAGAATGGCGCGAGTGATATACCCCTGTTTGCGGCATATCACCCGGCACATTCAAACCACAAATTACTGCTTGGCAGCAGCTGCTTGCGCTTTGACTTCTTCAGCAAAATCTACCACTTCTTTCTCGATGCCTTCGCCCACTTCGTAACGTACGAAGCTCACCACATCCGCGCCCGCCTTTTTCAGCAGCGCAGAAATGGTCTGCTCAGGATCTTTTACAAACTGCTGCTCAAGCAAGGTGACTTCTGCCACGTACTTACGCACACGACCTTCAACCATTTTTGCAACGATATCAGCCGGTTTGCCACTTTCTGCTGCCTGCGCGGTGTAGATTTCGCGCTCTTTCTCGAGCAAGTCCTGTGACAGATCAGCAGAGCGTACAACCAGCGGATTGGCTGCTGCAATGTGCATGGCGATATCACGCGCCAGCACGGCGTCGCCGCCTTTTAATGCCACCACAACAGAAATACGGTTGTTGCTGTGTACGTAGCTCGCCGCCACACCTTCAGGCGCTTCAG
>JAUSPW010000651.1 GCA_030652635.1 Pseudohongiella sp.
GAAAATTCCACGGCATGATGGCAAGCACAATCCCGATAGGCTGGTAACTGACAAATCGTTCGACGCCGTCAGTTGCCACAACGGCCTCTTCCTTGATCATGGCCGGGCCGTGTTCGGCATAGTAGTCACAGACCGCAGCACATTTTTCAACCTCAGCCAGTGCACTCACCAAGGTTTTGCCCATTTCAAGCGTGGCATGTGTGGCAAGTGCGCGCTGTTGTTTGCGCAACTCAATGGCCATGGACCTCAGTAACCCGGATCTATCACTGACAGAACTGGTTTGCCATTGTGTTTGCGCGCCACTCATCTTGAGCAGCAGGGTATCCAGTTGCCTGAGATCAAAACGGGCATAACTGTTCAGCTTCTTATGAGTAAAAGGATTAACACTCGTCATGTCGGCAAGATGTTGTGTGTTCATGTCAAATACCTGCTGTTGTTATGCGTTGGGTGCAATCATGTCTGAAGGGCGAACAGCCGCATCAAATGCTTCACCCGTCATCAATTGCAGTTGGACCACAGCCTCGCGCAAACCCAGATTATAAAGATCAGCATGACGGGCAGCGTGTGCGGCCTTTTCATAACCGATCACTGGACTCAACGCAGTCACCAGCATTAATGATCTGCTGACATTGCTGGCCAATTGCTGCAGGTTAGCCTGCAGACCGCTGATGCAATGTTGATTAAACGAATTCATGGCACCCGTTAACAATGTCATGCTCTCCAACAGCGTGTGAATAATAAGAGGCTTAAAAACGTTCAACTGAAAATGCCCCTGACTGCCAGCCATTAACATGCTGGTCTGATTGCCCAGCACGCGTGTGCAGATCATGGTCATGGCTTCTGCCTGAGTGGGATTCACTTTACCAGGCATGATCGAACTACCAGGTTCGTTGGCTGGCACTCGTAACTCTGCCAATCCACAACGTGGCCCACTGTTCATAAGACGTATGTCGTTGGCAATCTTGAACAGCGAACTGGCCAACACACTCAGGCGACCATGCAAATCCAATAGCGCTTCGTGTGCTGCCAATGCCATAAACAGGTTATCTGCTGTGGCAAATGGAATCCCGCTCAAGTCGCGGATAAACCGGGTAACCGTTTGCGCCCACAGCGGGTGAGTATTCATCCCGGTACCGACGGCACTGCCCCCAATCGCCAACTGATAAATTGCGGGCAAACTTGCTTCGATTTGTTGGTGTGAATAGTCCAACTGGGCTTTAAATGCGGAAAATTCCTGACCAAGTGTCATTGGGGTGGCGTCCATCATATGGGTACGACCACTTTTCAAAACATGCTCATATTCTTCCACTTTTTGCTGCAAGGCGGCTCGCAAACCCGCGAGTGCCCTTACCAATAGTGGCAACTGTTGCGCAGTCACCACATGCATTGCTGTTGGGAACACGTCATTGGATGACTGCGACATGTTGACGTGATCATTGGGATGCAATTCTGTATACAAACCGCGTTCACAGCCGGCCAGCTCACCGCCGCGATTGGCAATCACCTCGTTCAAGTTCATGTTGGTTTGAGTACCACTGCCTGTTTGCCAGACACTCAATGGAAACTGTTCACGGTGTTGTCCCTGCAGAATTTCATCACATGCCGTGACAATCAGATCCTTTTTACCCTGTGGGAGTTTACCAAGCTCATGATTCGCAAGCGCAGCCGCTTTTTTGACTAATGCAAATGCGTTGATAAATTCTGCTGAAAAACAGTCGCTGCCAACAGCAAAAAAGTACAACGAACGCTGGGTTTGTGCGCCCCATAACACATCAACGGGAACTTGAACTTCTCCAAGGCTGTCATGTTCTTTACGGTATTTATTTTTCATGGTGATCAACACTTAAAAACCAGAGTATACCCTATAGGGCGATAACTCAGGGCTTGCAAACAAAGACCTAAACTCCGTCGCGACTGGCATCGTCAGTCAGCAGAGGTTAAGCTGTGACCCTGTAGAAGTAAGTTAGTACGTCACACAATTCGGTTTTTCCGAGCACTAACCCAGTATGACCGGCAGTAGAGATAGAGATTGAAACTTCAGGTAATTTATACAGCCATTGGCATCGTACTACCCCTGGTTCTGATGCCACTGGCAACTCAGGCACAAAACACTGCCCCGCAGATCAATATCAGCGGGGCAACCGGGGCGCTTGAACAAAATATCCGCGCACACATTGGCACTCCGGATGCGCGTTGCCAGGCTACCCAACGCACACTCAACAGGTTACTGCCCACAATTAGGCGCGATATAGAGCGTGCGGCACAGGCGCTGGGTTACTACAGACTCAGTCAGGAAGTCAACTTGCTTGAAGCGCCCTCTGCCTCCGCCCCAGACGCGGCACCCACATGCTGGCAACTCAACATTTCCCTTGTACCCGGCGAACCCGTCCGCATCGGGGATATCAATATCAGCATCACCCGCGCCGAGCACAGCGCCTTGTTTGCCCAAGTGCTGGCCATACCTGTTTTGCAACGTGGCCAGGCTCTGGACCACAGTCAATACGAACGACTGAAGGCCATGATCAGTAGCCATGCTATCGAAAATGGTTTTTTCTCAGCACGTTTTGTGCGCTCGGAACTTTCTGTTGACCTGGAAAACCAGCAGGCCAACGTTGAGCTGATGTTTGATCCGGGCGAGCGTTATCGGTTTGGACAAATAACTATCAGCCCGCTTGACGACTTGTCCGAAGGATTTTTATCGCGATTCCTGACTTTTGAGCCCGGCGATCAATATGCGTCTGAAGACCTGATCAAGCTGCGGCAAAACTATAACAACAGCCAGTATTTTAACCAGATTGCCGTGACGCCCCAGTTTTCTCAAGTTGAGAACCAACAGATTCCAGTGACTGTTGATCTGGTGCCCAGAGCGCGCAGAGCCTACTCCACGGGCGCCGGTGTCAGCACAGACAATGGTCCCAGATTCAGGTTGAACTATGAAGACAGATACATCAATCGGCGCGGCCATCGGCTCAATGGCGACTTGGCCATTTCAACGTTATTGCAAGAGCCCAGTGTCAGTTATGTGATTCCCTTGCACGATCCGGTAAATGACAGCCTGCGCATAGCTACCGGGTTCCAGCGCCAGGAGACTGACAGTTATATCAGCAGCACAATGCGGGCAGGTGTTACCTGGCGCTCCCTGGTCTGGGACAACTGGGTCCAGAATGTGTTTCTCAATTACCAGAGTGAAAAGGCCGAACTGACCAATGTGACAGCGGAAAGCCGCAATATTCAGACGCGCACCAATTCGACCATTTCGGGCGTCAACCTGGCACGCACGCGCACAGATGATCCAATATACCCGACTAACGGCTGGCGTTTGTTTGCACAAGCAAGCGGTTCACATGAAAGTCTGCTGTCCGACATCAGTTTTGCGCAACTCTACGGCAGCGCAAAGATGATCAGAGCAATTGGACCAGGGCGCTTATTGCTGCGCGCGGAAATTGCCACCACGGTGGCTGATGAATTGTTGGAATTGCCAGTGTCCGTGCGCTTTTTTACCGGCGGTGATCAAAGTGTGCGTGGATTTCAGTTTGGCGAACTGGGCGACACCAACGATCTTGGCGAAGTTGTGGGCGGCAAACACCTTCTGGTAGGCAGTATCGAGTACGACTACCGTATTTATGGAGGATGGTCGGTGGCTGCCTTTGTTGACACCGGCAATTCATTTCGTGACTTTGGCAATATGGCGCTAAAAGAAAGTGCCGGGCTGGGTGTGCGCTGGTTGTCGCCCATCGGTCCAATCCGTTTTGATGTCGCCAAGGGCCTTGATAGTGGTGGTTTTCGTTTCCACATCACCATGGGGCCAGACCTGTGACAAACGCCGTGAACGAGACCCTGTCTGAGCAAAACAACAAACCCATCAAACGCCATTGGGGCACACGTTTGCTGCGCGTGTTATGGCGGGTGACTGCGACTGTTTTCCTGATCCTGTTGATCGCGCTCAGCATGCTCAGCGCCTCGCTCGCCACACATCAAGGCAGTCATTGGTTGCTTGCGCAACTGACGTCCCTATTGAACAGTGACACTCAGCAGTTTACGTACGACAGCGCTGAGGGGACATTTTTGCGCGGCATGAGTCTAAATGGCCTGGTCTGGCAAAGTGGCAACAATAAAATCGCGTTAGCGCAGTTGCACAGTCGATGGAATCCCATGACCCTGCTGGACGGTGAGTTTATTCTGGAGTCCTTGCGCATCGCGGGTTTGCAAGTTGACTGGGACGCCTCTGCAGCGCCGGAACAAGCAGCTGATCCCTTGATTATTGATGAACTGCTTGATGCTTTCTTGCCAGTGCCGATCAGCTTGCGCTTGAGCAATGCTCGCATTGATGGTGCAACGCTGCGTTATGGCGAGCAACAATGGACCGTATTGGCGCTGGTTGTTGATGCCAGCTTGATCGGCCAGACACTTCGGGTCAATCAGCTGCTAGTGGACACGGAGTTACTTGATGTTGATGCGCAACTCGCGCTCACCTTACACAGCCCTTACACTATCGAATCGGACATCAGTTGGCAGTATGCGGATTCACTGCTGGACAATACGCCGGCGCCGTCTGGTCAATTGACCCTTTCTGGCGATTTCGATCGCCTGGGCATCAACCACCAACTTCTTGGACCCGTCGATTTACACAGTATTGGAACCATCACCCTCGACCTGGCACGCCTGCTCAACAACCGTGTCGATAGCTTTATGCCCAGCCTCGATATAGATCATACGCTGGCATCCCTGATCATCCCGGGGGCGGATCAATTTTTGATCAACTCATTGACATTGCGCACGCAGGGGACGCCCGACAATCTCGGTCTGTTTGGCGCAGCGCACGTCATTGCTACGCCCTCAGCCGACCTCACTGTGGAAACTGATGTCAATTTGCGTGCATTTTTACAAGGCAGCGATCTGTCGGTTGAAGAACTGGCATTACGCACCAGCTCTGGTCTGATGGTCATAGAAGGCGATGTGTCTTGGACACAGGGGCTTTTGGCCACATTGAACTATGTACTCAACGACAGCGCTCCTGCCAGCTACCTCGCCAACCTGCCAGAAAACATGAGTATTCAGGATCTGAGTAGTCGCGGGCAACTCATGCTACAGCAATCACCCGCCCCGGAATCGGCTCTGCAAATTACCTTTGTGACACCTGAGATCACGGCGCTTTTAAATGACTATCAGCTCAGCGGCGCGGGTTCGATCAGTATTGATGATGAGCGTTGGGAGTTGAATGCATTTGAATTACAAAATGGTGATAACCGGATAGAACTCAGCGCGTTGCTCGATAACGTCAGTGGTGCGCTGCAAGCACGACTGGTCGTTGATGCGCCTGAACCCGGCGCATTTTATCCGGATCTGCGGGGAAGCATTGTGGGTGAAGCCCGGCTTGGAGGCACGCTGGACAACCCGGAAATTGATGTTGATCTGACAGCCAGCGCCATTGAACTGGGGCAGATTCGAGCACCGGAAATCACTATCCGAGGTCAAAATCGCGCCGGCATGAACGAACTTGAGCTCAATGGCAGCAATATCCGCTTAATGTTGAGTGATAAAACTGAATCCATTAACCAGATAATGCTGCGCCTGCGCGGCCAGCCGGATGCACACAATCTTTTGTTGTTGCTGGACAGCTCGCTCGCCCAGGTTCGCATAAACGCCGACGGCGCGTTGATTGATAATGCCTGGCAAGGCCGATTACTCAGCAGTGAAGTGGCATCTGATCTTGGGCGTTGGCAACAATCAGCCCCAGCCGACCTGCAACTGCAGACCAACAATATGGCTATCAGTGATGTCTGCTGGACCATGCAATCAACCCGTCTTTGTGCACAGGCGGGGCTGACTGACAATAATGTGTTAACTGCAACGGCCAGCCTGAGTGATTTCCCGCTGTCTGTTTTTAATCTGCTGCAATCCGAACAAACTATCGCTGATGAGGCAGACATCACTTTCAGCAACAACAATGAGGAAGACTCTCAACTGCGTTTGCCCTTCAGTCTGCCTGCGGGGATGGCGGTCGATGGTCAGATCACTGTTGATGCCAGTGCGTCCGGACCTCTCAACAACTGGCAAGAAATGTCCATCAACATCAATGCCAGCAGCAACGGTGATTTCTATATCCGATCTGATATCCCGGACGAAAGCCTGCTACTGGACGATGCGCAATCCACCGCTTATGTGAATCATTTTGTCTGGCCATCATGGCGATTTGAAGCCAATCAGGATGCCGGCACCTGGCGTAGCAGTAGCCAACTGACGTTTTTCCAGAACAATAGTGATAGCTCGCTGCCACCCATGCGTGGCTCCGCCAGCGCCAACGCGCAGATGGATCGTGATCAAAACCTGTCTGGTCAATTACAACTGCAATTTGATGATCTGGGCTGGATTGAAGGCCTGGTACCACAACTCAGTCAGGTCGGTGGCAGTTTAAATGGCCAACTGGATTTGGGCGGGACACTGGAGTCGCCACAGATCAGCGGCGACCTGAGCATTGCTGACGCAGATATGAATGTCGCTGCGCTTGGCATAGAACTGCGAGCGCTTCAAGCCACACTGAACAGTGACGGATCAGATCGATTTCTTTTTAATGGCGTGATGAACTCCGGCACTGGCAGCCTGAATTTCTCCAGTGAAATTGACCGGCCATTCAGCGATACCCGTCAATTGGCTTTGAGGCTTGCCGGGACGGATTTTACGCTGGCCAACCTGCCCGACTTGCAACTCAATATCAGTCCTGATATCCGGATTACAGGAAATTCTGACGGCGTGAATCTCAGTGGGCAACTGTTTGTGCCGCTGCTTAATGCGCAGATCAGTACCTTGCCTGAAACCGCGGTGGATGTTTCCAGCGACGTTGTTATCATTCAAGCGCAGGGCAGCCCGGACGTCCGCAATGCCGCGTTATCCGAGCAGGCGATGCTGGGTGGTATACCGATGTCGGGCGAATTGCGGTTGGTGCTGGGTGACAACGTGCGCGTGGCAGGGTTTGGTTTAAACGCGCAGGTGCGCGGACAACTGGACATCAGTCAGCGACCTGATGCAACACCACTGACGTATGGTGAACTGGAAGTTGTTGAAGGCAGTTTCGCAACCTACGGACGTACGCTGACCATCGAGCAAGGTAAGTTATTGTTTATGGGCAGTTATGATAACCCGGCGATTGATATCAGAGCGGTTCGACAAGTTGAGAACATGCGCGTTGGTGTGCAAATGAACGGCACGATCCGCAATATCAACAGCAGCCTGTTCTCGACCCCGACTCTACCGGACGGCGACATTCTGTCGGTCATGATCACTGGCCGTCCCATCGCAGAAATCGGCTCTCAACAGGATGGTAATGCACTGATTGGAGCGATGACCTCGCTTGGCATCAGTCAGAGTCAAGGTATCACCAGCCAGATCCAGAATCAGTTGGGGCTGGATGCGTTCAGCATTGATAGCAGTGGCGATGTGAACGACAGCAGTCTGATGCTGGGCAAATACATCACACCCAGAATTTTTATTCGTTATGCCGTAGGCTTGTTTGAAACCGAAAACAGTCTGGCTATCGACTATTCAATCAATGATCGGGTGAAACTGGAGGCCAAGTCCGGTCAAACACAAAGCATCGATTTGACTTACACGGTTGAGCAGTAGCTATTTGCCAAAGTTCAGATTGATTTCTGACGCGGGCTGATCGTCGACTGGAATGACATCCACTTCCACGGTCAATTCATGATCCCCGCCGCCCGTCATCACGCCTTTAAGCGGGGTGACATCGGCATAATCCCTGCCCCAGCCCAGTACAATGTAACGCTCATCAGGCAGACAACCGTTGGTTGGATCCAGCTCCAGCCATCCCCAACCTGGGATAAAAGCAGCGACCCAGGCATGGGTTGCATCCGCCCCCAACAGTTTTACCTGACCCGGCGCTGGCAAGGTTTCCATATAACCACTGACATAACGGGCAGGCAAACCCAACGCCCGAATACATCCAATCATCAGATGGGCAAAGTCCTGGCAGACGCCGCGTTTACTGGCCAGCACTTCCAATACCGGTGTTGCGGTGGTGGTGACTTCTGAATCGTAGGTGAATTCTTCAAAAATTCGACTATTCAGACACATCAGCGCATCACGCAGATCACGACCACTGCCAAAACAGTCTTCTGCATAACGGGCCAAAGCCTGTTGATGGCGAATGTAAGGGGACTCCAACATAAACAGCCGTGCATCAATACAATCGCGATTACCTGTTTTTAAAGCGCTGGCCACATCAGTGATGGCATCTTCCCAGCAGATTGTGGAGAAAATATCCTGGGCTGGGCGCGCACGCGTTTGTACCTCGCTGGTCACCACAACTTCCAGACTGTCATGCACCGATTCCGTAGAAAAATAAGCCACCCGGTTGCCAAAAAAATCGATTCGTTCGCGCAGGCGCACGGGCACCGGCGTGATACTGAACGCACTGCTGAAACACTGCTGCCAGGACAACTCTCTTGGCAACATGCGTGATTCATTGTGGCTGAGGGTTGCCGGCCCACTGTAGTCGTAGCGGGTCAGGTGCCTGATGCGATAAATCATCGCCGCGCCCCCCTACCCAATAACTGGTTCTGCTCAGTACGTAATTGTTCAGTGACCGGGCTGTTATCCAGACCTGCGCTGGCGCTCATGGTGACCAGTTGCCTTGGGGCCTCAACGTGACTGAAATGGCTATGTGAGATGGCATTGGACAGGGCTGCCATGGGGGCAATCAACTCATCCAGCAAGGTGTTTAATGCTTCGCGTGCTGTCTCCGAGTGCTCCAGATCAGCCAACATATTAATGTCGACCAAGTGCAAGGCGCTGGTCGCCTGAATGATCAGTCGATTTTCCAGATTCCGGTACGATGAACTGCCATTGCTGGGTAAACGTGAAACCTGACGCTGCAAACGCTTGAACATGTAACCGATGGAACGTGGATTGGTTTCATCAAACAGTAACAGATCAAGAATAGCCGAGGGATGCAATTGTGACCTGAAGCGCCGGCGGTACACGGTGAAATTGTCGGTGGTTGAAAGCACCACTTCCCACAAGGGGATGCCCGGTTGCTTGGCGGTCAGCAACGCCAGTTTCAGCAACTCCAGCGTCCCCAGCAGTCGCTCAATAAAACGACCAATATCCAGAAAACGCCAACCATAATGGTGCGGCATGGTTTCATTACATAATCCGAAAAATGCTGCCAGATCAATGACCACAGACTCGAGGGCGCGTTGGCCAGCAACCACACCTTTGGCCCGTGATAATGCATTGCAACGCTGGCGCAGATTATTGATGGACCGCCAGCTGTCGTCGCCCAGGTGATCGCGTACGGCACGACTGTTGCGCACAAAATTCAGGAATACGCCCGGCAAGCCGTAGGCGTCGTCATCCGACAACAGCGCCAGCATGCGATCACGCGCCAGAATGTACTCACGCGAGAAACGCTGATTGGGGCTGATTGCCGCCAATAGTTCTGGCAACTCTTCGGGGTCGGGCGCAACACCCAGTGCAGTCATCAGATCCGGCAATAACGTGGTGTTACCCAATTGCGGATCTTCCTGCAGCAGCTTGGCCAAGGACTCGCGCAACAAGCGTGAGCGTATATCCAGACGCTCGCCATATCGCCCCAGCCAGAACAGACTTTCTGCGACTCGGCAAGGCAGATCTTTGCCATCACGGGTAACCAGAATCGGGCCATGTGCCTGTCGCAACATGCTGATATGCGGTTGCGGCGAATCGGCCAGTACCCAGATATCCTTGACCACGCGGCTTTTGAGCAAGGCTGAGCCCGGCTCACCCACCCACGCTAGCCCACCGGGCATCACGCGATAACGTTGCTCGGGCACTGGCAAATGAATGTCTTCTGGTTCCAACTGGCTAAAAAATCGCAAGGTGGTGTGTTGGCGTTCAACCTGTCTGGTCTGCGGATTAAAACCGGGTGTCACCGAGGTTTGCAGCGGTTTTTGTGCCGTGAACAAGTGCGGTCGCGCATTCAGGTCGTAGCGCAATTGTTGAGCAGGCTCCAATCCTAGCTGGTCAACACGAAAGGTTTTTCCGGGTTTGGTGATGTCCCGGATAATCCACTCATCCAGAGACTGTCTGACCTTATACAAATTGTCCGCATCACCACACCACAACGTTTCGCGGCAAGGCAATATCAGTTCTTCTCCCAACAAGCGACGACTGAGTGCGGGTAAAAACGCGGCCAGCGCCGGATGCTCGAGCACCCCTGAGCCCAGAGCGTTTGCAATATGAACCTCTCCGTTGCGCGCGGCCTGCATCAACCCTGGCACCCCTAGCAACGAGTCCGGGCGCAACTCAAGTGGGTCACACCATGGATCATTGATATGGCGCAGAATGACATCCACCTGATCTAGACCACCAAGTGTTCGGACAGACACCTGCCCGTCTCGCACCACCAGATCGTCACCCTCGACCAGCGCGAAGTTCATGTAGTTTGCCAGCCATGCGTGCTCAAAATACCCCGGACTGCCCGGACCTGGCGTCAGCAGCACGATGTTAGGTTGCTCACGACGACCACGTGACAAGTTGCCCAGACAGCGATGTTGTGCCTGCAGGAAGCCAGCAAGGCGCTTCAGCGGTGCATCGCGGTACATGCCCGGCAAGGCGCGCGCTAATGTGATCCGGCTTTCCAGTGCATAACCCACGCCTGCAGGCGACTGAGTCCAATCACCCAAAACCTGCCACTGCCCCGCCGTATCACGAATAACGTCGGTCCCATGGAATATCAACAAAGGGCGGGACAGCTGCGAAGGCGTATCCGCCGCTGAAAACAAAAAGCCGGGATGGGTATACACCAACTCAGGTGGTAACAAACCATTGTGAATAACCTTACGCTCGCCATACAAATCATCCAGCAACAAAGCCAGCAAGCGACTGCGCTGCTGCAGGCCCTGCTCAAGATGTGCCCACTCCTGTGTGCTGATCACCCAAGGCACACAGTCCAGCCGCCAGGAGCGCAGCTGACCAGGATCATCTTCGTAGGGGTTAAACGTTACGCCGTTTTCATGCAGTAAACTTTGGGCTTCCTCACTGCGTGCCGCCAGCACATCAGCCCCTAAAGTCCCTAATTCTTCGAGCAGGTGTTGCCAATGCGCGCGTGGTCGCCCATGCGAGAGCAATTCGTCATACACACCCGACTGCTTGCCTGTGCTTTGCTGAAGATAATCGCCAAGAAGGTCATTATTGTGTTCTGGTAGGCCCGCAGGCTGCATGGTGTTTCCGCGTTGCTCTTTGCTGAATTGGTTAATTTTCTTGCAACCGACCTTCAACGTACTTGTGCAGTACGCTAGAGATCAGGGTCTGATAAGGAATACCTTCTTCCAAAGCTCTTTTTTGCAGACTCTTCAGGTCACGACTCGAGAGACGGATATTGATGCGGGCATCTTTGCGAAAAGTAGCTTCTGCATAAGATTGGTACTTTAAAACAGCTTCCGGGCTCAGTCCCGCGCTGCGCAATTCTCCCGACTCGAATGCCTCGAGTATGCTCGTTTCTTCAGCATCCAGCTGTAGGTTTTTCCCGATCGCGGCGCTCTTCTTCATGTCATTTCTCGCTTAAATCCTTCCTGTTCCTGGCCGCTTCACCGGACAAAAATTGTTTTGTTGCCTTTCTGCTGGGAATAATAGTTTTTAAAAATATCATCTCTTCAGATTCAACAAAAGGAATCAGGTAAACGTAACCATCAATCAAAATCTTGAATATCTTCTGCCCCGGGTAAGCGCTCTGATCCGGATGTTCGGCAATATCAACAATGTCCCCTGCCAATAAGTGAAAAACGACTTCTTCGAAAGATACTCCTCGCTCAACACGCAACTTCAGATTTTTTTCCGGGTCCCAGTCAAATGATTTCATCGTTGGAGACTAACAGTCTGTATGCCTTTTGTCATCAGCTTATCTCGTATCAAAGCCCACTGCTGACAATGCCTGCACGCCTCAAATCCAGCGTATGCGGATAATCCTGCCCAGGTGCTTGCGCTATGTGCTTTATCACACCCTGCGAGTGCCCTTCGGCTTTAAATCGCGCCATACGACGCGCTTCCGCCTCATTGGCATTGACCGGGAAAGTCTCATAATTGCGACCTGCCGGATGTGAGACATGGTAGATGCAACCACCCACTGAGCGCTGATTCCAGGTATCCACCAGATCAAAGACCAGCGGTGCGTGAGACTCAATCAGCGGATGCAAGGCCGATGGTGGCTGCCAGGCCTTGTAACGCACGGCAGCGACAGCTTCACCGGGCACACCGGTAGGCTGCAGCGGAATCTTGTACCCATTACAGGTCAACACATGTCGGGCCGGATTGAAGTCGCTGACTTTGACCTCAAGTCGCTCAACAGAGGAATCCACATAACGCGCTGTGCCGCCACCACTGGCCTCTTCGCCCAGCACATGCCAGGGTTCAATCGCCTGGCGCAGCTGGATATGCGTACCTTCGTAACGTACGTCACCGATCACCGGGAAGCGGAACTCCATAAACGGCGCAAACCATTCAAGTTTGAATTCAAAACCATGCTCGCGCAGATCGGCCAATACCTCACCCAGATCCTGCCAGATGAAGTGCGGCATCATCCATTTGTCATGCAGCGCAGTCCCCCAACGCACCAGCGGCTTGCGATACGGCGACGCCCAGAACCGGGCCACGAGCGCACGAATCAATAATTGCTGCATCAGGCTCATTTCAGCGTGCGGCGGCATTTCGAACCCGCGCAATTCCAGCAGCCCGAGCCGGCCGGTGGATGAATCGGGCGAATAGAGTTTGTCGATGCAGAATTCCGCACGATGGGTGTTGCCGGTGATATCCGTCAACAAATGACGTAGCAGACGATCCACAATCCATGGCTGAGGCGTTTCACCGACCGGCATTTGCGAAAGCGCAATTTCCAGCTCATATAAGGCTTCATGACGGGCTTCATCTATCCTGGGAGCCTGACTGGTTGGCCCCAGAAACATCCCAGAAAACAGGTAAGACAGACTGGGATGCTGCTGCCAGAAAATCAGCATGCTGGCCAGCAGATCCGGTCGGCGTAAAAACGGCGAATCTGCCGGTGTTTTAGCGCCCAAAGTGACGTGGTTGCCGCCGCC
>JAUSPW010000655.1 GCA_030652635.1 Pseudohongiella sp.
TCATCGACAACATCAAAATATCCCCCGACGGCGAACACCTGGCCATGGTGTTCTCGGATGCTGACGATGTGTATATGCGTATTGTCAACATAGACAGTGGCGAACTGGTGGCCAGCTTCACCACTCGCCGTGGCACGGGCATTTCAGAATTCCATTGGGCGACCAACGAACGCATGCTGTTTTCCACCCATCGTTTTCTGGGCGGTCTGGAACAACCCATGCTGACCGGTGAGATCTTTGGGCTGAACATCGACAACACCCGCAAGTTTCAGATGGTTGGGCCTGGTGTCGGTGATTTTGCGGCATTTACACTGGAAAATCTGATTCCCGGTACCAGCAACCGTGTACGTGTTACCCGCTATCAGGTCAATCGCAGCTCAATTGCGCGCAGCCGGCCGAGCTCATTCATGCTGGACATCAACAATCGACCGCCCGGTGGCAGCAGCGCCATTGTGAATAATCTGATGAATGAGGTACGCAGCCCATTGCCATGGGGGCAACTGCACTCCGATCAAACTGGCACAGTAAGACTGGCCACCTCGACAGACGATAACATGCTGCAGCAAGTGCAATGGCGCGATAACAATGGCAGATGGCAGGACATCAGTGCCGACTTCAAACAATCCGTTTTAGAGGGCGGTTTTGAATTTGCAGGCTTTTCCGGCGAACCCAACGTATTTTATTTTCTGCAACGCAGCGAGTACGGCACCGTCGGCCTGTACCGTTACCAGTTTGAACAGCGCAGTATTGTTGAGTTGTTTGCACACCCGCAGTTTGATATCAGCAGCAATGATCTGGTGATATCAACTGCCCGTGACGCGATACTCGGCGCCAAATTTTCTGGTTACGGATTTGAAGTACATTACTTCTCTGATCACCCGGAAGTCAGTCTGCAGCAAAGCCTTGATGCCGCGCACCCCGGCGAATTGGCGCGCATGACCAGCATGAGCCACGACGGCAGACGCTCGATTGTGGCAGTGTATGGCCCACAACGTGCGGGCGACTTTTTCTTGTTGGACAACCACGCTCGATTGATGTTGCCAATTGGCAGCATCAATGCAGAACTCCCGGTTGATCAGATGGCACCGGTCACGCCTTTTGGCATCCGCAGCCCCGATGGGCTTGTTTTAAGCGGCTACCTGACCAAACCTGCCGACTCAAGCTCTGCCTTGCCTCTGGTCATCATTCCCCACGGCGGCCCGATTGGTATACGAGACAATTTTTTGCTGAATCGTGAAGCACAATTTTTAGCGCATCATGGTTATGCCGTACTTCAGGTCAATTTTCGTGGATCCGGCGGTTTTGGTCTCGAACACCAGCAAAAAGGATTTGGCGAATGGGGCAACGGGATGATCGACGATATCAACATGGCACGGCGCTGGGCAATCCAGGCTGGCCATGCCGATGCCAGTCGTGTATGTATCTATGGCGCCAGCTACGGTGCGTTTGCAGCACTGGCATCAGCCGCCAGGTACCCTGACGAGTATCATTGCGCCATCGGCTACGCGGGCATCTACAATCTGAGTACGCTGTCAGAATCCGATGTTCCGTTTCTTCCTGGCGGTGAGCACTATCTCGCCACTGTGGTCGGCAGTGATGCGGAAATGCTCCGGGCGCAGTCCCCTGTCAACCTGGCCAGTCAAATAAAAGCACCTGTTTTTCTGGCACATGGCGGTCAGGACAAGCGCGCTCCGCCCGCTCAGGCCGAAGAGATGCGCAAGGCCCTGCAGCGGGCTGGACAGGAACCCTTATGGTTGTTTCAAGCAACAGAGGGCCATGGTTTTTACAATCAGGATTACCGGGTCGACTTCTACATCAAGTTGCTGTCCTTTATCAATCAACACATTGGTGACTAATACACACAACTGCCTCTATACTCCTTTGAAACAAAAGTGAACTCATTCACAGAGTTTCAGCGGGAGTATTTACATGTTGCACAAGGAGATATTGGCCTCAGCAGGCTTAAGCGCTGCTGAGCTATATTCAGGCACGCTCGACAACAACGCCATCACCATCTGCTCACCCATTGATGGGACGGAACTGGCCGTATTAAAGCCGACAGACCCGTCAGCCATGCCGGCTGCCATGGACCTGGCGCAGACAGCATTTGAACAATGGCGCACGGTGCCCGCGCCGCGCCGGGGTGAACTGGTCAGATTGCTGGGCGAGGAACTGCGCGCCGCCAAAGCTGATCTTGGCGCTTTGGTTACGCTGGAAGCTGGCAAAATCCGCTCCGAAGGTCTGGGTGAAGTCCAGGAGATGATAGATATCTGCGACTTCGCTGTTGGTTTATCCCGCCAGTTGTATGGATTGACGATCGCGTCCGAGCGTCCTGGTCACCGCATGATGGAAAGCTGGCACCCAATGGGGCCTTGCGCAGTGATCTCCGCGTTTAATTTTCCCGTTGCAGTCTGGGCGTGGAATGCAGCACTGGCCTTGGTGTGTGGCAATCCAGTGATCTGGAAACCCTCTGAAAAAACACCGCTAACCGCCATGGCCACCATGAAGATTGTAGAACGCGCGCTGGCACGTTTTGGTGACGCACCGGCTGGCCTGTTGCAATTAGTGATGGGTGGTGCCGATATTGGGGACGCCCTGGTCAGTAGCAAAAAAATTGCCATTGTGTCAGCCACCGGATCCACGCGCATGGGCTCCATTGTGGGGCCCAAAGTGGCCGCACGATTTGGTCGGTCGATACTGGAACTTGGCGGCAATAATGCCATGATTGTTGCACCATCCGCCGATCTGGATATGGCAGTGCGTGCCATCGTCTTTTCAGCCGTGGGCACCGCCGGACAACGCTGCACAACGTTGCGGCGACTGTTTGTACATGAATCCATCCACGACATTCTGGTTGAAAAAATCAAGAAGGCTTACGCCAGCCTGCCCATTGGTAACCCGCTGGATGCCGGCACATTAATAGGGCCGCTGATAGACCAGCCGGCATTACAGCACATGCAAAACGCACTGGAACAGGCACGTCAACAAGGCGGCGGTGTCTTTGGCGGCGAGGTGGTGACAGCGGGGGTTCCAAGTGGTGCCTATGTCAAACCTGCTTTGGTGCTGATGCCTGCCCAAGGTGAGGTGGTCAAACACGAAACCTTTGCACCCATACTGTATGTCATGAAATACACCACGCTGGATGAAGCCATTCATTTGCAAAACGATGTGCCGCAAGGTTTGTCGTCCTGCATCTTTACCTTGAATTTGCGGGAAGCCGAGCAATTCCTGTCGGCTGCAGGATCGGATTGTGGCATCGCCAACGTCAACATCGGGCCATCTGGCGCTGAAATTGGTGGCGCGTTCGGCGGTGAAAAGGAAACCGGTGGTGGCCGCGAAAGTGGTTCTGACGCCTGGCGTGCATACATGCGCCGTCAAACCAACACCATCAACTACTCAAGCCAGCTACCGCTGGCACAGGGTGTCAAATTCGATTTCTGATTTTGCAAGGGAGTGACGTATGTCAGGCCAAAAAGGCAGTTTTAATAAAATAGCGGTACTGGGATTGGGCAAAGTCGGGCATCTGGCCGCTGAACTGCTGCACGACAGCGGTTTTGACGTGACCGGCATCGACAGCCGCGTGATCGATGCACCTTTTTCTACTCAGGTCGCAGACCTCAACAACACAGCAGACCTGACCGATTTATTACAAGATCAACACGCGGTTTTGTCCTGCCTGCCCTACCACTTGAACAAAGCGTTGAGCAGTGTTGCTCACCAGTTGGGGATTCACTATTTTGATTTGACCGAAGATGTACCAACCACCCGACACATCCGTGATCTGGCGCAAACGTCCAAGGGCATCATGGCGCCACAATGTGGTTTGGCACCTGGTTTTGTTGGCATTGTCGCAGCAGATCTCGCCAATCAGTTCCAGAAAGTACGTTCCATCCGTTTGCGCGTTGGTGCTTTACCACAGAACCCGACCGGGTTGCTGGGTTACGCTTTTAACTGGTCTCCCGAAGGTGTTGTGAACGAATATCTGAACGACTGTGAAGTGATCGAAGAAGGCGTGCTGAAGTCTGTTTCCGCGATGGAATGGATTGAGCAGATTTATATTGATGGCATACAACTGGAGGCATTCACCACCTCAGGTGGCCTTGGCACCATGTGCGAAACTTATCTGGGTGTAATCGATAACCTGGACTACAAAACCATGCGGTATCCGGGCCACGTCAAGCTGATGAATTTCTTTTTCCACGAGCTGCTGATGCGAGAAAACCGCACAGAAGCGGGCCGAATATTGACCAACGCCAAACCCCCGGTGGATGAAGACGTGGTGTACGTGCATGTGGCCGCCGAAGGTCAGACCGACAGCGGATTGCGCAGAAAGGAATTTGTGCGCGCCTACTACCCACTCAGCATTAACGGCAAGTCGCGCACGGCAATTGCCTGGACTACGTCGGCTTCCGTGGTGTCTGTGATTGAAATGGTCAGAGATGGCGCCTTACCCGACAAAGGTTTCCTCAAACAGGAATCGATTCCGCTGGCACCCTATCTGGCCACTCGCACCGGCAATTTTTTCAGTCGCGGACAACAATGATTCAGAGCCCCGCAACCATCACATTTCAAAGGCGCTGGCTGCGCCGGAGCTGGCACATTTGAATCAAAGCACGTTTGTTAAGGAGCACGGTCTACCGCAAGCGTCATTTTATGAAGACTCCCGCGTGGTCAAGTTGCTGGAAAGCATTCCTGCCGGCGTTGTAATCCACGGGCCAGATACCAAAGTGCTGTATGCCAATCATCTGGCGTGCAAGATTCTGGGGTTGAGTGCTGATCAAATACATGGCCGGTTGGCACTCGACCCACACTGGCAATTTGTTAATGAACATAGTGAGCCTTTGGCTTTGGAACACTATCCGGTCAACCGGGTGCTCAACGACCCTGCTCCTCTGGAAAACTGCGTGATTGGCGTGAGCGCGCAGTCCGGCGTGCGCTGGGTGCTGTGTAATGGATACGCTGACCTTGATGACCAAGGTGTGTTGACTGGTGCGGTGATCAGCTTCAGTGATATCACCCAGCTCAGGCGAAGCCAGCAAGCGCTGATACTGGCGGAGGAACGTTACCGTTTGATTCTGGAAGGCGCGCGTGATGGGCTGTGGGATTGGGACATGGGCAACAACCAAGTCTTCTATTCTGACCGATGGTTTGAAATGCTGGGTTACCACCCGGGCGAAATCACATCAACGCCTGATCTTTGGTTACAACTGTGTCATCCCGATGATTTGCAGCTTATTTCCCGCACGTTTGCTCGGGTACTGTCACAACCCTCTGAATCCATGGAGTTTGAAGCGCGGCTGCGGCACAAACACGAACACTATGTCCCTGTGCTGACCCGAGCACGAATTGTGCGTGATGCGTCAGGCAAAGCTATTCGCATGGCAGGTTCAAATCAGGACCTCAGTGAACGAAAGCGTTATGAGCAGCAGATACAGCAATTGGCATTTAATGACCCATTAACCGGACTGCCCAATCGTCGTTATCTGCAGGAGCAGATCGCACGAGCCATTCGTGCCTGCGCACGCTCGCAGCAGTTCGGTGCCTTGATGTTTATTGATCTGGACCATTTTAAAGAGCTCAACGACGCGCTGGGGCACCATGAAGGCGATGAGTTGCTGAAAAAGGTCGCGGAGCAATTGCAGTCTCTGGTGCGCGGCACCGATACCGTTGCCCGGCTGGGTGGCGACGAATATATCATGCTGATTGAGAACCTAGGCGCAGATAAATCGCTGGCATTGAAGCATGCGCAGGAACTAGGCCAAAAAGCGCTGGATGCGCTGCACAAAATTGACACGCCACTGGCTGGCTACCAAGTTATGGCCAGCATTGGCATCACCTTTTTTGATAAGGATGCCAACAGCATCGATGATCTGCTCAGGCAAGCAGACACCGCCATGTATCATGCAAAAACAGACGGCCGAAATCGCCTGTATGTCGCCGAGCTTAGTTCGTCATCCTGAACAGATCGTCAGCGGCCTGCAACATTTTTGCGCGCAAGGGTGCCGGTAAGTCCGAACGCTGCGCCATAAATTGCCTGACCACCTGGGCGGCCTCTTCTGAGCTGTGCCCATCGAGCGTGGCATTAAGCCAGCGCAGTGGGAAAAAAATATCACCCGTGCGTTGAATTTCTTCCGACAGTGCCAACGCAGCGGGCAGCATCTCAAGTGAGGTTTGCGCGCGTAAAGGATGATTGATAGCGCGCTGCGCATCCAGCACCCAAGACTCCACACGTCGGTTGCTCAATTGCGCGAATGACTCAAACAAGGTTTGCCGCTGCACAGGATCGGCACTGAATGCCGGGCGCACAAATTGGAAACGCGCTAGGCGATCGGGGTTGCTGATTCGTGTCTGCTGCTCATCCAGAATGGCCTGCGCCTGTGGTACTTCCCGCAGCGCCAGCGCCTCAGCCAAGGCAATATATTGCTGCTCTTGCAGGGGCAACCCTGCAGGCGTCACATTCATACGCCAGATATTTTCCAGCATGTTGACGCCCTGTTCCGACAAGGTCACATCCACAATGGCATTAAACCAGGCGCCTTTCTGACCAGCAGTCGGGGCTTGTTCCAGCCCTTGCCACAGCAATAGTTCAACTTGAGGTGCCCGCACCCGTCGTTCCTCTGCGGGCAAAAACCGCCAGAAAGTGTTACGCAGCAGACCCAGCATCTGCTGGGTCAATAACTCATCACGTTCTGTACTTAACGCCAGCGTGAGCGCATCAAAAAACCGCGACGCAGACAAGCGTTGATCGAGCACTTCTTCCCACAAACTCTGCCAGCTCACCGCGCGATGCAGTGGGTTTTCAAGGCGGGCGGTGACATTCAACAAACTGAGAATGCTCTGCTCATCCAGTTCAAAACGGCCATAACTGATACCATCACTGCCGGGCAGAATGAAGTCTGGCTCGGTAGACCCGGGCACTACCAGCTGCGCGCTTTCACCCTCGATATCAACAAAATACTCTGACACCGAGTCCCCCTTGCCAGTCAGGATACTGACCCGTTGCTGCCATCGCAGCCCACGCGTATTGTTGTCATCACGCTGGGCAAGCTCTATGCCATCACCCGTCCAGCGCGCGTTAATGCGGGGCCGGCCAGGTTCATCTACCCACGCCTGACTCCAGCGCAGCAAATCCTGATCACTGAGTGCATCCAGAATACTGATCAGATCTGTCCAGCTGGCATTGCCAAACTGGTAGGCCTGCAAATACTGACGCAGGCCTTCCTGCAGCGCGGCTTCACCCATCAACTGCTCGAGTTGTTGCATGACCACGGGTGCTTTTTGATAAATGATGGCGCCGTACAAGGATCCGGCATCCCGTAAATTGGCCAGTACCTGCCGCACCGGATTGGCACCTGCCGTACGATCCACGCCGTACGCGGTTGGGTGATGCGCCTGGAAAAAGCGCAGCGGCATGTTTAAATCCGGGAACGACGGCCCGGCAATTTTGGCGGCCATAAAATTAGCAAACACTTCTTTCATCCACACATCATCAAACCAGCGCATGGTGACCAGATCACCAAACCACATGTGCGCGGTTTCGTGTGCAATCAAACTGGCCCGCCCCAGCTCTTGAGTGCGCGACGCTGTGGGATCCAGAAACAAAGTTTCCGCGCGGTACCAGATCGCGCCCGGGTGCTCCATGCCACCAAACTGAAACGCCGGCACGGCAAAAAAATCGAACTTTCCAAACGGGTATTCAATACCGGTGTAGTCCTCCAGCCAGCCCAGCGCGGTAGCATGTAAATCAAAAATGGCATCGCGGTTGCGGGCGAGTTTTTCCGGATCCGTCTCACGGTGGTACATGGTAAATGTGCGGCCGTCACGTTCAGCAGTTTCTGTTTGCAGTTCGCCTGCCGCAAACGCAAACAAATAACTGCTGATCGGCAAAGTCTGTGCAAAACGCAGCACGTGTCGCGACGCATCAGCCGCCTGCGGTTCACGCGACAACAAGGCGCCATTGGCCAGCGCCTGCCAGCTGGCGGGAATACTCAGGCTTAACGCATAACGTGCTTTGATGTCCGGTTGTTCGAAGACCGGAAACGCGGTGGACGCACGATCGGGCACAAACAACGCGTACATAAAGTCCTGTTGTCGGTTGAGCGCAGCATCTGTGCTCTGAAAACTGACCGACACTCTCTGTTCTCCAGGCTGTAACGCAGCAGCAGGAATCACAATATGATCCGGCACGCTGCTGAATTGCACAGGTTCGCCGTTTAGCAGCACCTGCGTCACTTGCCCGGCCGGCGCTCTGAAATCCAGCACGATGGGCAAACTCATATCTGTTTGCGTAAAACGCACGTCCACTTCGCCACGCACCGGTTCAGTGGCGATGGCCGGCACGTCAAAATGCAGGGTATACACCACATCACTGATCGCGGCCGCGCGTGCTTGCGCCAGTGCCAGCGGCACACCGGCGGCCAACAGATCCGGGTTAACCGGCAATGCATTCGCCGATGTCATTTCGTGCTCCATGGTCGTTTGTTGTGCCGGCTCGCCGCACGCAATCAGACTTGCTGTCACACACAGCACGCAGGCAATCTGCCAGATTTTTTGAGTCACCACTGTTTATCCTGTTCACTAAAGTAAGCACGGCTGTCAGTATACGAGCATGGGCAGGATAACTCACAGCCTGCAGGCAAGCGCTTTCCGGAATCTGAAGGAATCACTTTATATGGCAGGCAGCACGCAGACAACACGTCGATGGAGCAGTGGACCTGGCGCCGTCGTGGCGGCCGCATTCATAGGGCCAGGCACGGTCACTGTGTGCACACTGGCTGGCGTGCAATTTGGCTTTGCCTTGTTATGGGCCATGTTGTTATCCACGGTCGCGACCGTTGTGTTGCAGGATATGTCGGCGCGCATCGGCATTGTGACCGGGCGCGGTCTGGGCGAAGTGATTCGCGCACAATTGACCCGTCCGGTACTGAGAATTGTTGTGCTGAGTCTGATTATGTTTGCCATTGTCGCAGGCAACGCCGCTTATGAGGCCGGTAATATCAGCGGGGCCCGACTGGGACTGGAAACCCTGTTTGCCAACAACCGGCCAGGCCTTGCGCCGCTGCTCAGCGTCCTGATCGGCGCCATTGCGTTTGGCTTTCTCTATCAGGGCAGCTACCGCGTGCTGGAGCGGGTGATGATCACGCTGGTACTGCTGATGAGTCTGGCGTTTGTGCTGACCGCCATACTGACCAGACCCGACCTGATGGCCATAGCCCGTGGACTGTTAGTGCCGTCTGTCAGCGATGCCAGTGTGCTGACCATCGTGGGTCTGATTGGCACCACAGTCGTGCCCTACAACCTGTTCTTGCATGCCGCGCTGGTCAAAGAAAAGTGGCAAGGCACACAGCATTTATCTGATGCCCGTTATAACAGCCTTATTGCCGTCTCCCTCGGTGGTCTGGTGTCGATGGCCATTATTGTGTCAGCAGCCGCCATCAACAGCGACAGTGTGAACAACGCCGTTGACCTGGCACGGGGTCTGGAACCTTTGTTTGGCAGTTTTGCGCGTTATTTTCTCAGTCTGGGGCTGTTTGCCGCCGGCATCACGTCTGCGATGACCGCCCCGCTTGCCGCCGCCTTTGTTGCGCGCGGCTGCCTGGGATGGAGCGATGCCGAGGGCGGTTTAAAAAGTCTGCGCTTCCGTGTTGTGTGGATGTTTGTGTTGTTGATGGGCGTAGTGTTTTCATCGCTGGGCATCAACCCGATTGACATCATCCGCGCAGCACAAGTGGCCAACGGCATCACTTTGCCCTTGGTGGTTGGCATCATCTTGTGGCTGGTGAATCAATCATCCGTGTTAGGCGAGCACCGCAACAATCTGTTCCAGAATATTGTGGGTGGGGTGATATTCCTGGTGACTATTGCATTGGGTATCCGCGCCATTATATTAGTGATCAACGCGCTTTAACGCTGATCCGCACTGAGCGACACATCAACAAGTTTTACCAACGGCAAATCCGTACCCGGAATCCATTCCAGTGTCAGGTCATATTTTCCAGCTGGCAAGTCGGACATCACCTCGACATTTTTAACCGACAGCTGACCCGTTTCAATATTGAACACGGCAACAGGCTGAGCCAAATCAAGTTCCGAGGCTGCACGAATATCGGTGACTACAAACGATGGAGCGGTGCCTTCTTTGCGGAACATCTCCAAGCGATAGTTAACACCATCAATCACAACATTCGGCAGGAACAAATAATCATCTGCATAGGCAGCAGTTCCAGTGCTTTGATGCCTGTTTACTTCGGCACCTCGCACCAGCCATACACCGGTGTTTTCTGCGTCGTCAATCAAACTGGTTTCATCTAAAACTGCCGTCATCAGAAAACCCATAGGACCTGAGTTGTAATCACTGACTGACTCTCTTTCAAAGGTGATTGTCATTCGTGCAAATTGCCGCGCCCCGTCCATGAGTGGTACACGGTCATTCAGCACCCCACTGATATAAAAAAGATTTTTTGTATTTTCCGATGTTTCTTCAATCAATTCGACAAATTGCTTGAGTGCCGCATGTCCGGCAATAGTTTGCACATGACTCAAAAATGTTGCCGGCGTTAATGCAATGCCTTCAGCATTCATATGGTTTATCAACAGTTCCTGCACCTGATAGCGGGTGGCAATGCTGAACGCGTTTAAATCACCATCCGGTTGCAACCGACGTTCCAGCTCTTCCTCAGTAATGCCGACGCTGTGACTGAATCTTAACCATTCGTATCCTGTGTTCGGATCTCGCACCCGGTTCCCATCGTCCGTCAATACCAATGCCTGGCGCATCAGTGGAGCTTGCTCAATTGTCATTGGGAATGGATCTATCGTCGCAGGAATGGTGTCTTCGATATCAATAAAATAGAACTTGTTATCCAGTGTGAATCCCAACATGAACTGGTTGTTCCAGACAAATTCCCCAGGGTTAAGCGCGCGTGTATTGGTATAAACATCTCCCATATGTATCAGCACTTTTCCGCCAGGCGGAATCACCCGTGAGCGTGCAAACACACAATGCAGGCGGCAGGCATCAGACATATAGTAAGTTCCGAGATGTGAACGGACGATAACTGACTGTTGATAAGGAGCCAGAATGGCTTGCTGTGATTGATTATTGATCCAGACGTAAACGGGAAAGGTATCGCCCGGTTGGATATCTGTTGGATACACAAAGGTCGCTGTGACGTCCAGCTCTACACTCCCCGGAAGTGGATACTGAGCATAAGTTGTGGTCGTAACCGCAGAGGTGTACACAAACATTGCACATAACAAACCTACAGGCCAAGACCTTGCAAAGATCAATCGCATCACACTTTTCACGTCCATGTCATTCACCGTTTTTGTAAGAACCTTGACCGTACCGTTTCACAAGGTCGGGATCAATCAAAACCGAGTACAGCCAACCTGATGAATGTTCTAATTTGTGATCTGGTTCAAATTAATAACGGTTATATCGCTCAGTCTTGTTGGTATCCATCAGTTGTGTCATGGATGCCAAATTCCCTCATGGCCCCAGCAACTGCGCATCACGCAGCATTAGCCTCAAATTCGGCTCATCAATCAATTGAAACAGCGTCGCAAATGTTTGAGCACCCACCTGAATGACATCTTTGTACATGCCCGTGCTCGCCTCAAATTCGCCACTGCACACCGGCTGTTCCCCTTGCGCTGTAGGCGTGGCCGACTGATTAAAACCCCGGGATTTGACGATTTGAATAATGCCCTGTGCCATGTCCGTGATAACAAAACCAAGATCAATGTGCGACAACCCATCGACGGTAGCGGGTTGGCCTGCGTTTAAGATCCTGACGCAGGATTGAATGGTCATATTGGCCTCGGTCAATTCACCAATGGTGTTGAAGGGCGAGTTGATGGCGGCCGCGGGTGTCACGCCCGGGAATGGATAAGGCCAGTCTGCTGTTGGTCGGTATTGATGCACAGCAGACGATGCCAGCGTCACAGAGCCGGGCACGTTGTTATCGAGTTGCAGATCGATTCTCAGCAAGGTTTGAAAGCCGCCACCTGCATCACTTAATCCGCCGGACTGACCGCCATAACGTGGACCATGGTCATTCACTTGAACAAACAAACGCTTGGCACCGCTGCCACCAAAATTGATGGTCTGCCAGTTACCCACATTGGATGTTCCCAGTACTTCCGTTAACTCATTATCAAGAAAACGGTCACCGTCACGATCAATGCGCTGGCCGGGCAGATGCCATACCGCGCTCAAACTATGACGTTCAAGATCACTGGCAAGGATGCGCATACGCACTGTACCGGGTGTTTCACCTGCCACAATATCAACATTGGCCATGGGTGGGTTGTTAAACGCCGGCGTTGTCTGCACATCAAAAGACAAAGACAACAGGAGCTCAGGTGACGCAATCTGCTCTGCGTTTTCAACCACGTACACCTGCCATCGGCCCGGTATGAATTTGGCAACACTGGTCTGCAGGAAATTGAACGTCGCAAAACACGCGTTCCTTGCCCTGCAGCTCAATTGCCAATTGTCCCGTCGATATTCGTAACCGCTCGGGTCAACAACAACCACCTGGGCCGGTATCTCTATATCGGATTGATTATTAAAGTTGCCCAAGGGAGCAAATATCCGTATCCACACATCGTCGGGAGTGGATGCCGTGATGGGTGGCAGTGCCTGATCAAACTGCTGTTGACTGCTGAACACCAGCATCGCGTCAGAATTGACCCGGGAATTTTGATTATCCTTAAACAAAAACTGGGTTTTGGTGGTGCTGGCAAGTGGCGGTTTGACAAACAACCACTCATCCAGGGGCTTGCCGGCATCGAACGCAGTGGTTGGATCCCCGTAAAGTGTTTGCACCGCCCTAATATCGTCTTTTCTGGGATTTCGCATGAAGGTGTAGGGATTGGCAAACATGATCGAATCGGGTGTATCAGAATGCCCCAATCCCAACAGATGCCCGAGCTCATGCACCAGCACACTGGTCATGCCGGACACACACGTAGCCGAGGTACACGAAGAATTCAACCAGACAAAACCGTCGGTGTATGGAAAATACCCTTCGGTTTCGTTGTAACTGCCAGCCCGCGGGCCGGCCTGCGCAGCAAACGCCCCGGCACTGCTGGCCCAGAATACGTTCAC
>JAUSPW010000659.1 GCA_030652635.1 Pseudohongiella sp.
GGTATCAAGTAAAAACATTGGGGTCGGAGGGCGAAGCGCTCTGACCCCATTGTTTTTGACGTGCAGTGGTAGACAGAGGGCGCTACGGGTAAATAGTTTCGGAACGACGCCGTTGGCGCCTGATTGTTCCTCAACTGTTTACCCGCATCACCCTCCGTCCATCCGTGTGCATTACCAGAGAACTCGGCAGCGTATAGTGCCAGTGACTTCGTGCAACTTGTCCAATGCGATGTCGCTGTCCTTCTCTGCAATATCCATCACCACATAACCAATCTTGTCATTAGTCTGCAGATACTGTGAACTGATGTTGATGCCGCTCGCCGAAAATATCTGGTTGATCTGAGACATGACACCTGGCACGTTTTCGTGAACGTGCAGCAATCGATGCATGCCGGGGTGCGACGGTAAAGCCACTTCCGGAAAATTGACAGACGTCTGTGTCGAGCCATTGTCGCTGTAACGAATCAGTTTTTCTGCCACTTCAAAACCAATATTTTCCTGTGCTTCCATCGTGCTGCCACCAATATGTGGTGTCAGAATGCAGTTATCAAATTTGCGCAGAGGAGAAACAAACTCTTCGTCATTTGCGTGCGGCTCTACCGGGAAAACGTCAACAGCTGCGCCAGACAGGTGTTTTGATTCCAGCGCTGCGGCCAGCGCGTCAATATCAACAACCGTGCCGCGAGAGGCATTGATCAGAATGCCACCCTTTTTCATCCAACTGATCTGTTCTGCGCCGATCATCTTTTCAGTCTGGGCGGTTTCTGGCACATGAAGGCTGACAACATCGCAAGTCTGCATCAGCTCTTTTAAACTGTTGACTTGAGTGGCATTGCCCAGCGGCAGTTTGGTGACGATGTCATATAGATAAACTTTCATGCCCATGGATTCAGCCAGAACGCTCAGCTGCGAGCCGATGTTGCCGTAACCGATCAGGCCAAGTTTTTTGCCACGTGTTTCAAAAGAGCCGGTGGCAACTTTCTGCCAGATGCCACGATGCGTGAGCGCATTTTTTTCAGGAATGCCGCGTAGCAATAAAATGGTTTGACCAATAACCAGCTCAGCGACACTGCGGGTATTGGAATAAGGTGCATTAAAAACCGGTACGCCTTTGATCAATGCTGCTGTGAGATCTACCTGGTTGGTGCCTATGCAAAAACAACCAGCGGCTTGCAGCCGGGTAGCCGCCTCAAAAACACGCGCTGTCAATTGAGTGCGCGAGCGGATCCCGATGAAATGCACATCTTTTACTTTTTCGACCAGTTCGTCTTCCGAAAGTGATGTCTTCAAATACTCGATATTGGTATAGCCGGCATCGTTCAGCGTCTTGACTGCGCTTTGATGTACGCCTTCCAGAAGCAGGAAGCGGATTTTACTTTTATCCAGGGATGTTGGTTTCATAAGGTCTACAGTACTCATGACAGGTTTATGCGGGGTCTCTCCCGTTCGAGGCGCGCTATGTTACCATAAGCCCGATCAGTAACATAAAAGGTAATCGTCCGAATGAAGTTAACGCAGCAAGCTCTGGAAACTGCCCTTGCCGGGGTAGTGGGTGCGGATAGGGTCAAAACTGATGCCGATTCTCTGCAGGTATATGGCAAAGACTGGACTAAAGTTTACGAGCCCAAGCCTGCTGCTATTGTGTTTCCGGGCAACATTGCCGAGGTGCAGGCACTGGTAAAACTGGCGAATCAGCATCAGCTTGCCCTGGTGCCCTCAGGCGGTCGTACGGGTCTGAGCGGTGGCGCGGTAGCCTGCAATGGAGAGGTGGTTGTTGCCTTTGATCGCATGAATCGTATTCTGGATTTTAATCCCGTGGATCGCCAGCTTGTCTGCGAACCAGGCGTTGTAACCGAGCAACTTCAGTTATTTGCTGAAGAAAAAGGACTGTTTTACCCCGTTGATTTCGCCTCATCAGGGTCAAGCCAGATCGGTGGCAATGTCGCGACCAACGCGGGTGGTATTAAAGTTATCCGATACGGATTAACACGTGACTGGGTGATGGGCATGAAAGTGGTGACAGGATCCGGTGAGCTGTTGGAGCTCAATCATGGGTTGGTCAAAAATGCCACTGGATATGATTTGCGCCACTTGTTTATCGGGTCGGAAGGGACACTCGGGTTTATTGTTGAGCTCACGATGCGACTGGCGACAGCCCCCTTTGACCCTACGGTGCTGGTGCTGGCTGTGGATGATATGGAGTCAGCCATGCATGTGCTGCAGGCGTTCCAATCCTCTCTGAATATCAGTGCCTTTGAGTTTTTCTCTGAAAAAGCACTCCGCCACGTGATGGCAGAAAAGGGATTGCAACGCCCATTCCAGACCATCGGGAATTTTTATGCGCTGATTGAATTCGAGAACACCAATGAGTCGGTTATGGATGCGGCCATGGCAGCATTTGAAAACTGTGTTGAGCAAGGTTGGGCGCTGGACGGCACCATGAGCCAGAACATTACCCAGGCAAAAACGCTCTGGCGCCTGCGGGAAGATATCTCGGAGACCATTTCAAAATTTACGCCTTACAAAAATGATATTTCGGTGCAGGTCTCAAAGGTGCCGGCATTTCTTAAGGAAGTGGACAGCATTGTGAACAGCAAGTACCCGGATTTTGAGATTATCTGGTTTGGGCATATTGGTGACGGCAATGTACACCTTAATATCCTTAAGCCAGATGCTCTGCCGAAAGAGGAGTTCTTCCGACAATGTGGAGAAGTGAGTTACGGTATTTTTGATGCGGTCAAACGGTATCACGGAAGTGTTTCTGCAGAGCACGGCGTGGGATTGCTGAAAAAACCCTATCTTCAGTACAGCCGAAGCGATGCTGAAATCAATTTCATGCGATCGATAAAGCGAGTCTTTGATCCTAATAACATCATGAATCCCGGCAAGATTTTTGATCAGGCCGAGAATCCGGCAATATAGATGTGGTGCCCATCACAAATTTGGGTTTCGATTTGATTAAAAACCGGAATTTTCCTGTTTTTTAGGCAAAAACTGTATTCCCACCAACAAAATATAGCGGTACACTCGTGCAAGGAGTCGGTGTTGATTCCGGCAGTTGATACATTTGTCAACTGAGAAAATAAATATTGGGAGCAGCCGGGCATCGTTTTCGGTTCGTCCCTTGGAAATTAGCAAGAGAGCAATATGGCACAGCATGTAGAAGGTACCGTTAAGTGGTTCAATGACGAGAAAGGCTTTGGTTTCATTGAGCAGGAAGGTGGAAAGGACGTATTCGTCCATTTTAGTGCCATTAACGGTACTGGAAGAAAAACGCTGCACGAAGGTCAGAAAGTCACGATGGAAGTGACTCAAGGCCAGAAAGGCCCTCAGGCAGAGAACGTCACTCCTCTGTAATACAAAAACGCAGAGGCCTCAAAACCTCTGCGTTTTTATATAAGGGTTGTGTGCGGGATGCATTTGTATCTGTAAAACTCTGACTTATCGTGTCAGAGTTTTCAGGCCCTCTTTTGTTCCAAGTATCAGTTTATCTGCTGGTCTCAGGGCAAAAAGGCCATTGGTCACAACTCCCGTAATCTGGTTGAGCTGAGTCTCCAGCGCGCGTGGATCCACGATACTCATATTGTGGACGTCTATAATTATGTTTCCGTTATCGGTGATAAACCCTTCGCGGTAAACTGGATCACCCCCCAATTTCACAATCTGACGGGCAACGTAGCTCCTCGCCATTGGAATGACCTCAACAGGCAAAGGGAAGCTCCCCAGTACATTGACCAGTTTGCTGCCATCCGCAATACACACAAATTCTTTTGCAACAGCGGCGATGATTTTTTCGCGCGTCAACGCACCGCCGCCGCCTTTGATCAAATGCAGAAAAGAATTTGCTTCGTCAGCGCCGTCAACGTAAATGGTGACCTCCGGCGCTGAATTGAGATCAATCACCGGAATTTGCAGCGCCTTTAGCCGTCGGGCAGTTTCTTCAGAGCTTGCGACGGTTGCACTGATGTCATGTCTGAACGCGCCGAGGCACTCGATAAAATAATTGGCTGTAGAGCCGGTACCCACCCCGATAACAGATCGCTCATCCAGACGATCTCTGACGTAGTTGGCGGCGGCCTGCGCCACGGCTTTTTTCATTTCATTCTGGTCCATGCTGCTATCCTGTTAAGTGCTGCGTTAAACTGCTGTTCTGACACATCGACCACGCAAGTATAACGCACGCTGACATCCGCAGGAAAAAATGGCCATCGAGAATGGCTGCTGAAAGGAAAGAGGGTATGGAAAAGTACATCAAGGAAATTTTGTCTGCCCGCGTCTATGACGTCGCCATCGAGAGTCCTGTGCACACAGCGCCCGCCTTGTCACGCCGGTTGGATAATCAGGTACTGCTAAAACGAGAAGACATGCAGCCGGTGTTCAGCTTCAAACTGAGAGGGGCCTACAACAAAATGTCTCGACTTAGCGCAGAAGCGGCACAACGTGGGGTTATTGCAGCAAGTGCTGGCAATCATGCACAAGGCGTGGCATTGGCAGGCACAAAGCTAGGCATTCCAACAATCATTGTTATGCCAGTCACAACGCCAGCGATCAAGATTGATGGGGTGCGTTCGCGTGGCGGTCAGGTCATCCTGCATGGTGACACTTACAATGACGCCGCTGAATACGCAATGGAACTGGTCGAGGAAAAAGGCTACACGTTTGTGCATGCTTTTGATGATCGTGACGTGATTGCCGGTCAAGGTACCGTGGCCATGGAGATACTGCATCAGCACAGCGGCAGACTGGACGCGATTTTTGTACCTGTTGGTGGTGGTGGTTTGATGGCAGGAATGGCCGCATACATCAAATATCTGCGCCCAGATATTCGCATGATCGCTGTCGAAGCCGAAGACTCTGCCTGCCTGAAAGCAGCGATGGAAAGTGGTGAGCGCGTAAAATTGTCTCAAGTTGGGCTGTTTGCTGATGGGGTTGCCGTCAACCAGGTTGGCAAGGAGACATTTGCCATACTCAAACATTGTGTTGATGAGGTCATTACCGTGACGACAGATGAAATCTGTGCGGCAATCAAAGATGTGTTTGACGATACGCGCGCGGTTACTGAGCCGGCGGGGGCCCTGGCCATCGCCGGCTTAAAAAAGGCCGTGCGTGAACAGGGGCTGCGTAATCAGGTATTGCTGGCCGTCATCACCGGCGCTAATGTCAATTTTGATCGGCTGCGGCATATTTCCGAGCGCGCCGAACTGGGTGAAAGCCGCGAAGCCGTGCTGGCAGTGACCATTGATGAAAAGCCGGGCAGTTTCAGACGGTTCTCGCAAACCTTGGGGCGACGTAATGTCACTGAATTTAATTACCGCTTTGGTGATACCACTGCTGCCCAGATATTTGTTGGTGTTGAAATAGCAGATGGCGCAAACGGTCGGCGCGACCTGATTCATGCACTCACAAAGCAAGGATTATGTGTGGTTGATATGACTGACAATGAGGCCGCCAAACTGCATATCCGACATATGGTGGGCGGGCGAAGCCAGCAGGTTCTGAATGAGCGCGTTTTCCGATTTGAATTTCCTGAACGCCCCGGCGCTTTGATGACATTTCTCGATCTGTTGGGCGAACGCTGGAATATCTCGATGTTCCATTACCGCAATCATGGCGCGGCCTATGGACGAGTGATGGTAGGCATTCAGGTGCCTGAGCAGGACCGCATCCCATTTGCTGAATTCCTGCAATTGACCCAATACCCGTTTCAGGAAGAAACGGACAATATTGCCTACCAGACTTTTCTTGCACCTTAATGGGCAGGTTTTACCCGATGTAAGAGCAGCAGTAGTCGGTCACGCTCAGTACTTTGATATCAAAGGCTGAGTTTGCCGGAACTTCAAAGCTATCGCCACCTGTCACTTTGCGCCACAGATCTTCGCCAGGCAGCAGAATCTCAACATGGCCAGACAGAATTTCCATAATTTCTTTTTTGGCGGTGCCAAATCGGAATTCACCTGGCATCATGATTCCCAGTGTTTTGACATCGCCATTGGCAAATTCAACCGTACGACTGGTGACCTTGCCATCAAAATACACATTGGCAGCTTTGACTACGGAAACATTTTCAAACTTACTCATAATCGAATCTCTTGATAAAACAACTAAGGATGGCTAGACCAGTGAAAACCTGAGGACGCGGATTCTAGCGATTTCACAACTTATCTGCCAGTTCCCAGCAATTGCCCCATGCTCACTGCTGACCCCGCACTGAGCTGAGGATTCAGATTTACCTTTTCCGGCCCAAACAAAGCCACAACCGTGGAGCCGAGCTTGAATCGTCCCATTTCGTCTCCTTTTTGCAGTACAACCGGGTTTTGCGCCTCGGTATAGTCCACCTCAAACGGCAGGGACTGGCCAGGACAGACGTGTCCACTCCAGACGGTCTCAATACCAGCAACAATCATTGCCCCAACCAGAACCAGTGCCATTGGCCCAAGATCGGTATCGAAGAGACAGACAAGCCGTTCATTGCGGGCAAACAAACCATCCACACGTTCACTGGTCAGTTTGTTGACTGAAAATAATTGGCCGGGCACATAAATCATTTTACGCAACTGACCGCTGACGGGCATGTGGACACGGTGATAGTCGCGTGGTGACAGGTAAACCGTGACGAAACTGCCGCCCACAAACGCCTGAGCCAACAAAGGATCAGCCCCCAGCAATGCCTGAACCGTAAACTGTTTGCCTTTTGCCTGCAAAATCGCCCCGTCTTCAATTGCACCTAACTGGCTGATTGCGCCGTCTGCAGGGCAGATCAAATCCCGGGCAGTGCCTGACAAGGGGCGAGCACCCGGTTTTAAGGCCCGCGTAAAAAAGCTGTTGAAGTTGTCATAGGCAGCCAGATCGGACTGCGCAGCTTCGGCCATATTGACGCTGTAGCGTTTGGCAAACCAGCCGATAAACCGGTTCTTGATAAACGGACGACGGCTGTTTGCCAACCTGCCAACCAACCGGGACACCAGATGTTGGGGCACCAGGTACTGCATGAGGATAAACAGGGCATCTCGCATTCAAAAGTCCACAATCAGGCTGTTTTATTAAAAAACGAAGGCGGAAGCTTAAACAAGCATGATCTGGCAAACAAGTTTTGCTGATAAAAACGCAAAATTACTAATGATTTGCGATTCTCGACCGATGTACTGAGAACGCAGCAGAAAATCGTACGCCGATAGGGAGCTCTCAGGTCATGTTGTTTGCAGTTGGTGTTTTGGTGGTGTTAGGGAGCGTCGCGGGCGGTTACATCTGGCACGGCGGCATTCTTGGTGTTTTGTGGCAACCAGCAGAATTTTTGATCATTCTGGGCGCTGCATTTGGCGCATTCCTGATCTCCAACAGCATGCATACGGTCATGGCTACTGCCAAGAATCTACCCGCAGCGATCATGGGGCAATCCACCAGCCAGAAACTCTATCTGGATTTACTGGGGTTGTTGTTTGATATTTTTAACAAAGCGCGCCGCGAAGGCATGATGTCGATTGAAGCCGACATTGAGTCCCCGGCCGAAAGCGGCGTGTTTACGCGTTATCCGTCATTGCTCAAAAATCAACGGATCATTGAATTTCTGACTGACAACTTGCGCATCATGACCACCAGCAATCTGGCTCCCCATGAAATTGAAGCCATGATTGATACAGAGATTGAAACCCAGATGCATGAATTGACCGAGCCTTCGCATGCGATCACGCGTATAGCCGATGGTTTGCCAGCATTTGGTATCGTGGCGGCGGTACTTGGTATTGTAATCACCATGCAGAAGTTAGGCGGACCGCCAGATGCTTTGGGCAAGAGCGTTGCAGCGGCACTGGTGGGTACGTTTGTGGGCATTTTTATCGCTTACAGTTTTGTTGGGCCAATGGCATCAAGACTGGCCGAAGTTGCGCACGCCGAAATCAAAATGTTTGAGTGTATCAAGGCTGCGATTGTCGCGACGTCCAATGGACTGCCGCCGCAGTTGGCTGTGGAATTCGCCCGTAAAACCTTGTTTTCCGGCGAACGGCCCAGCTTTGCTCAGTTGGATGAGCACATTCGTACCCGTTAAAAAACAACTTTGTTAATTGCTTAAAGAGTCCATCTTGGAAAAGTCAGAACAAACCATTGTCATCAAACGCGTCAAAAAGGTAGCCGGCGGCCACCATGGTGGCGCGTGGAAAATTGCCTTTGCGGACTTTGCGCTGGCATTGATGGCGTTTTTTCTGGTGATGTGGCTGATAGAAAGTACAACAGATCTCGAGAAAATGGTGATTGCTGGCTATTTCTCTGATCCGCGCAGTCTTGCCAACTCCGGCGACGGTGGTACTCCTTACGTGGTTGACCTGGGTGGTCGACCGCTCACTGTTGCCAATCAGGGTTTGAATCTTGCTTTGGTGCAAGAGGATCAGGAGCAAATGGTTGAGGCCTCTGATGAGCTGGAGAATCCTGAGGTCGCTGAACTTGCACGCCTGCGGGCTATCGAGAATCTGCAAAGCCTGCGCGGCCAGATGGAAGAAGTCATTGCTGGTAATCAAGCCTTCGAATGGTTCGGTGACAGCGCTACCATGGAAGTCACCAATGAAGGATTGGCAATCCAGATCATGGATCGTGAGAACCGACCCATTTTTGACTCAGGCTCGGCGCAGATGCGTTCTTATGCCCTGGAGGTCATGTGGGCGATGGCCGGCATACTGGATGCGGTACCTAACAAAGTCAGCATTTATGGACACACGGACAGTGTGCCATTTGGTAATAATGGTGGCTTGTACTCTAACTGGGAACTGTCCTCTGACCGTGCCAATTCTGCCCGACGGGCTTTGGTGGAAGGTGGTTTGATGGAGGATCGTTTTGCCCAGATTATTGGCATGGGGTCATCAATGCCATTTGATGAGCTGGACCCAAGCAGTCAGGCTAACCGTCGTATTGTGATCATGGTGTTAAACGAATTGTCTGAGCAAAATCTGCGCGAAGGGACCATTGAGTCCGAGCGTGATGGTATTACACCGCCTGAAGAAGCGCT
>JAUSPW010000667.1 GCA_030652635.1 Pseudohongiella sp.
GCCAAACCTGCTGGCTTCCAGTTGGTGGACAGTTTGTTCCAGAGTTGACGCTTATGGGACAAGGGAAGATTCACTGAGTCGACGCCCAGCAGGTTCACCCCCCTGAGAATAAAGGGGAACACGCTTGCCTGAAATTGTGGTGATGCCACCAGACCACAACATGCAACGCTACCACCGTACTTCAGCGACTTGACAATATTAAACAGGATGTCGCCGCCCACTGCGTCCACCGCACCCGCCCAGAGTTCCTTTGAAAGTGGTTTTGGCCCAGGCTGGCTGTATTCTTCGCGACCAATAATCTGACTGGCACCCAATTCGCGCAGAAAACTGTGCGCCGATTCGCTGCCCGTCATTGCAACCACCTCAAAACCCAACTGTGACAACAAGGCGATGGCAAAGCTGCCAACCCCACCGCTGGCACCGGTGACCAACACCGGCCCTTGGGTGGACTCCAGACCGTTATTCAGCAATTTTTCCACGCAAAGTGCTGCAGTAAAACCTGCTGTCCCAATAATCATGGCCTCGTTCAAACTCAGGCCAGAAGGACGTTTTACAACCCAGTTTGCTGGCACGCGGATAAACTCTCCGAAACCACCCGCAGTGTTCATCCCAAGGTCATAACCAATCACAATGACTTCGTCACCAGCCTCAAACAGCGGATTTGAAGATTCTGCCACCACACCGGCAGCATCAATACCCGGCGTGTGAGGATACTGTCGGGTAACACCCTTGTTGCCAGAGGCGGAAAGTGCATCCTTGAAGTTGAGGGAAGAGTAAGCGACTCTGATCAGTACGTCACCCGCTGGCAGACTGGCAACTTGTTTGGTGACTACGTTGCCAGAAAACGAGCTTCGCCCCTCCAGATTTTGCTCGGATACTTCGTAGGCCTGATACGTTTGACTATCCAGTTCCATATGTCTGATGCCCTCTAAAATGACTCTACATTATTGTTTTAATTAAAGATAACGACTGGATCTTAGCCGCTGCCACCAAACCATCAAGGTCTTATCCATGGCCTTTTGCAAAGCGCCACCAATTTTTTCGCCTAAGGGGATGCGAATCTCGTAGGCCACTTCATACACATCTGCCTGCTCACAAGCCTGGATAATGTAATCATCACTGGTGCTGATCATGTCTACCATCTGTCGTTCCTGAGCTTGCAAACCAACCCAGGTTTCACCGGTCGCAATCTGGTCGATATCTACGATGGGGCGGTATTGCTTTACCCATTGCTTGAACAACACGTGCATCTCTTCAACATCTTGTTTGAGCTTGTCACGGCCCTTTTCGGTTACTTCAGTAAACGGGGTCATCGTACGCTTGTATTCACCCGCTGTGATCAGCTCAAAATCAACATCGTTCTTTTTTAGCAAGCGATGGATATTGGGCATTTGCACCAACACACCAATAGACCCCAGGATCGCAAAAGGTGCTGCAATCAAGCGGTCTGCCACACATGCCATCATGTATCCGCCACTGGCAGCCACTTTGTCTACACAAATGGTGAGCGGTATATCTTTTTGCTTGAAGCGCAATAGTTGCGACGAAGCCAAACCATAGGCATGAACAAGACCGCCTGGGCTTTCCAGCCGTAACATGACTTCATCCTTGGGTTCGGCCATGGTCAACACAGCCGTGATTTCCTGTCTTAAGGATTCCAGACCAGATGCTTCCATATCACCGTCAAAATCCAGCACGAATACGCGGCGTCTGCGTGAATCGTCCTCTTCAACTGCCCCATCTGCACCCTGGACACCACTTTGCTCCGCACTCAATTTGAGTTGCTTTGCTTCGGCCTTTTCGCGTTTCTTTTCTGCCTTCAAGTACTTCTTGAATGCAAACTTATCCAAGACCACGCGTTGCAGGCTATCTTTGAGCGAGTCCAGTTCACGGTTCAGGTGCGTCACTGAAATATTGCCGCGCGGCATATGACGTCGGCGCTGACCGGCAGCCACCATGATGGTTACGATAGCCATAAAGGCAAGCACGATTGTCAGTGTTTTTGCCAGAAACATCCCATATTCAAACAAGTACTCCAAAATTATGACTCCCCGGTTGCGTTCAAATTTTTATTAATTGCCCAACGACAATAGTCTTCAATCAACTGCCCCGCCACACTGATTGACGGGGCCGGTATTGAAGGAAGCGCGTCAACATCAAACCACCCTGCTTCGGCCAACTCTTCAGGGCAGGGATTTAAATCCCCACCGGCGTAGTCTGCGTAGAACCCCAGCATCAATTGTGATGGGAAGGGCCAGGGCTGGCTTTTGACGTATCGAATATTTGTAACCTGTATCCCTGCCTCCTCATACACCTCACGAGCCACCGCTTCTTCCGCTGTTTCACCTGGCTCGATAAATCCCGCCAGGCAACTAAAAAACGTCGCACCACGGCGCGAACTGCGCGCCAATAGTAATTTGTCCTTATCTGTCACCAGTACGATGATGCAGGGATTGATGCGAGGATAATAATCAATTTCGCAGGTCAGGCAACGTAAAAGCGCGCCACTGCCCTGCACCGCATTTTGAGAACCGCACGCGCCACAATAGCGGTGTGACCGGTACCAGTTAATCCATTGGCTTGCTCTGCCCACAATACTGAATGCTTCAAATCCCCTTTCAAACAGGAATTGTCGCGTTGGAATGGCCTGTGTCTTTGGCAATGCACTAGGCCAAGACTCCATCAACGCGGCATACAAGGCATTGTCGCTGCCCAGACCGGCATCAATCGGTATCAGCGCCGAAACACAAGACGCAACGTCTTCCAATTCTGGGAAGGTCCACAACAACGCGTCGGCTGATTGTGTCTCTGCTGCGACGCCCGCTCCGGCAACATCAGGGCCGGCTTTTAAAACCACGGCGTTTTCGTAGAACACTATTAAAACCGCGCTCGGATCATAATCGACTGAAAGCCGGGACAGCGTCAGACTTCTAATTTGCTCCTGCGACGTTGTCACGCCAAATTATCCTGGTTTTCCTGGCTAAGCCAGAGACAACGCTGACCACTCGATTTGTGAATGCGGGCCAGAAGCTGCTTGTGTGCTTCGAGCTCATGGGCGCCTGGGTTATAAACCTTCAAACGGACACCCTCTCTTTTGATCCTGACGATGAGTTGTTCCTGATCAGTTTCATTCTCTACCTCGTCAGATCCTAATGACAGATCGGTCTGACCACCTGTCATCAGCAAATAGACGTCGGCCAGAATCTCAGCATCAAGCAAAGCACCGTGGAGCTCTCGTTGTGAGTTATCGACCTCATAACGCTTGCATAAGGCATCCAGACTGTTTCGCTGGCCCGGATGCTTGCGGCGCGCCATGTGCAAGGTATCTGTTATCTGACAATAATCTGCCATCTGACCGTAAGCTGGCCCCAAGCGGGCCAATTCGGCATCCAGAAACCCGATATCAAATCCGGCATTGTGAATTAACAATTCTGCCCCGCGCACGAATTCCAGAAATTCATCCGCAATGAGGGAAAAAACAGGTTTATCTGCCAGAAACGCAGCGCTTATGCCATGCACTTCTTGTGCAGCAACATCAATGTCGCGCTCTGGTTTGATGTATTGATGAAAATGCCGTCCTGTCAGTCGTCTCTGATCAAGCTCAACACAGCCGACTTCTATAATTCTGTGTCCTTGCGAGGGTTCAAGACCTGTCGTCTCCGTATCCAACACTATCTGGCGCATATAAAGTTATCCAATCTTGTTAACAGGCACGTCAATTTGGCATGGCACCAGGCAAAAAACCGGGCAACTCTTCGATGCCCCTGTTGGCCAATTCATCCGCTTTTTCATTACCAGCATTACCGCTATGCCCTTTGACCCAATGCCATACAACCTGATGTTGTTGATTTAACTGGTCGAGTTGCTGCCACAAATCCTGATTCAACACAGGTTTGCGACTGGATGTTTTCCAGGACCGTGCCTTCCACGCAGGCAACCATTCCTCTATTCCACTCAACACGTAACGTGAATCACTGTACACGTGTATCTGCAGGCCTGGACGTTTTAATGCTTCAAGTGCGCGGATGACGGCGGTTAACTCCATGCGGTTGTTGGTTGTTTGCATCTCGCCGCCATAGAGTTCCTTAACCACACCTTTGTACGTGAGCAAGGCACCCCAGCCGCCTTTCCCAGGATTACCCTTGCAGGCACCATCCGTATATATTTCAACATGTTCTGACAACAACTTAATCCTTTAAATAAGAGAATGGCATTGGGCCAAACCCCTTCATTTCTGTCGAGGCCGGAATGGGATAATAGTCCCTCTGCCACTGGCAACTCTACCGGTTTCAGCTAAGGGAGAACCCATGCTGGGCGCTCTTACCATCTTCCAACGCGGCGTCACGGGAATTAATGGTATACGTTGTTTACCTGCAACGATCATATAGAAGGCACCCGCAGGATTGCCCAAACGATCAAACCATCGCTCAAAATCTGGTGCGAGCCCGAGGATACCCGGATGTTTTACTGGAGCTAGATACCCGCCATATCCAACAGATTCTACATGGAAGTCCAGAAGGCTTAGCCAATCCGTCAAGCGCCGTCTTGAAATAAAGCGTGCATTCCAAGGCGTAGCATTGCGCCAGTGCAGTGCTTTAGAAAGCCCCCACAAACTTAATGGATTAAAACCAACAATTATCAGCCTGCCACCTGGCCGCAAGACCCGTGTCGCTTCGCGCAACAAGCGATGGCTGTCCGGCGTAAAATCCAATGTGTGGTGTAACAACACCGCATCCATACTGTCTGTGGCAAGGGGCAGATTTTCAATGTCAGCGATCGGAAGTGTTCTGCCTGCATACCAGCCTGGCGCAAATCGAATCTGGTGACATACAGGACAATCAGCCAGCATGTCGATTTCAGGCGCGCAGGACAATTGCAGCACATGATAACCAAACACACGACTGACAACTGGCGCCAGACGCTCCCGCTCTGCCGTTAATAAAGCCTGCCCAAGGGGTGACCGTAACCATTCAGTCAGTGCGGGTTCCAGTTTGCCGGGATCGATTGGGGATGATGCTCCCCCAAAAATGTTTTTCATGACAGTTTCCTCTGTTTTGATTCTAGCACCTGGCAAGGAACGCCAACAAACCTGTTCTGTTATGATAACGCCGTAAACCTGAATTCACCCTCATTGAGTTATCTCTATCCAAAATGATTAATCATACTGATAGCAGCCTGAGAATCAGCCCAATCCCTGCATTCAGGGATAACTATATCTGGGCCATAGAAAATTCCGATGGTGAAGTTGTGCTTGTTGATCCAGGTGATGCAGCCCCGGTAGAAAATTTCCTGGCAGATTCCAACCGCAGCTTGCGAGCAATTTTGATTACACATCATCACGCTGACCACACCGGTGGTATTACTCAACTCTGCAAAGACCGCAAGATTCCGGTGTATGGGCCGGTGGGCAATCACATTAAGGGCATCACTCATCCTGTTAAAGAAGCGGATATTGTGACATTGCTCGGCGCGCAATTTGAGGTGCTGGCTGTGCCTGGCCATACTCTCGACCATCTTGCCTATTTTTTGACCGTATCTGCTGATCATCACGTCACAACTGCACCCGCATTGTTCTGCGGCGACACCTTGTTTGCCGGAGGATGTGGCAGACTGTTTGAGGGTACGGCAGAGATGATGTACACTTCGCTGCTTCGAATTGGGGCACTTCCTGAGCAGACGCGCATTTATTGTGCGCATGAGTACACAGTGAGTAATCTGGGATTTGCAACGAAAGCAGAACCAGACAACAAAGCTGTCGAACTCAGATACGCATTGGAGTTACGCAAACGAGAACAGGCTATACCAACACTGCCTTCGACAATTTTTGACGAGTTGCGAACCAATCCGTTTCTTCGTTGTCACAGTGTGAGTCTGAAAAAACAGGTAACAATGCATATGGCTCAAGAATTGCATTCAGACCTTGAAACCTTTATGTACTTGCGTCGTTGGAAAGATCAGGCTTAAAAAGCATGACCTGACTTGTAAAGTCACCTTGGAGCTATAAACTCCAATTACAAATAACGCACTACGGATTGTGGATGTTTAACAACAATGACTTTTTCTGATTCTAATCTGCAGGTCGAACCGTCAGTATCTGCGAGCGGAAATCGTTCATATAGCAAAGCGGCGCCTCGATTCAGGCGTCGACATCTGGCGGCGTTGATTGCCAGTACTATGTTTTTGCATGCTTGTAGCAATCTGCCAGATCAAATATCTGGCGAAACACAAAGCGCCAGCCACGATATGTCGGGTATGACACCCTATGCCTACAGCAGCTCCTCAAGGTCTGCGAGAAGTACGGCCTCTCCCGCGTTTGAGCAGGGTTTATCTGCCGACGATTTATCGATTGCAGAGGCCAATCAAACAGTCTGGCAGCGACTTAGCCTGGGCATGCAGTTTGTTGATAAGTATCACAATGACGAAATCCAGGAACAGATTGAGTGGTTCACCAACAATCCCGGTTACCTGTTGCAAGTCACTGAACGGGCATCACCCTTCATTTACGAAATTGTGACTGAAATTGAGCGCCGCGGCATGCCTCCTGAACTTGCGCTGCTTCCGATGATTGAAAGTTCGTACAACCCCAAAGCGCGTTCTGGGGCAAATGCTGCAGGTCTGTGGCAGTTTATGGCAAGGACAGCAACAAATTTCGGTCTAAAACGCGATTTTTGGTACGACGGTCGTCAGGATCCTATTGCCTCGACCAAGGCGGCACTCGATTACCTCGAACGTTTACATACCCAATTTGACGGTGATTGGTTACTGGCATTGGCAGCTTATAACGCCGGAGAAGGCACGGTGTTGCGCGCAATCGACAGAAATAAGCGCAGAGATCGCGCCACCGATTTCTGGTCGCTGCCCTTACCAAGAGAAACTCACAACCATATTCCGCGACTCATTGGCCTTGCGCATGTCATGAGCCACCCCGATAAATACGGTATCGTTCTCAGCCCAGTACCAAACCAGCCTTATCTGGCGCAGGTGGATATCGGCACACAAATGGATCTGAATCTGATTGCAAGCCTGGCGGGATTGGAACCTGAAGCGGTGTTTCGCTTGAATCCCGGCTTCCTGCAATGGGGTACTCATCCAGATGGCCCCCACACCGTCATGATACCTGCCGACGCTGTGGCAACGTTTGAATCGAATTTTGAAAACATGGCCAGAAGCCCAATTACCTGGGATCGCTATGTAATTCGCGCGGGCGATACCTTGAGCGCTATTGCACGCAACCACGGCACTCAGGTTTCAGCACTTCAGCAAATCAATAACCTGACAAATTCAAGAATTGTTGCCGGGCAAACTTTATTAATACCAAGAGCCTATCGCGAAGGTGACCAGATCAGCGCACCCGCCACTTTACTGGCCGCCTCTAACACGCACCCAGTCCCCAGTGGTGAGTATCAGGTGCAAAGTGGCGACAGTCTCTGGCGCATCGCCAATCGATACAAACTTGATATCGATGAGTTGGCGGCACTGAACAACTTGAGTACTGAAGGTGTATTAAAAGTTGGTCAAAAATTACGACTTCAATCTGAAGTGACACTGGCATCGAACGATGCTGATACAGGCTCTGCAGATTCCTTCGCCGACATCGTCACCCAGTATCGAGTCAGACGTGGTGACACATTGGCAAGAATCGCACGCGAACACAATGTCAGCGTGCGCGATCTTACTGAATGGAATCAGATAGAAACCACGAGCATCATACGTCCTGGCCAAGAATTGATTATCCGCAAAGAATAATTGCTTCTTTTCAGCAAACTTATCCTGTTTCAAAGAGCAAAAAAAATTTAAGGCGCAAATAAAAAAGGCCGGTTACCCAAGGTAGCCGGCCTTTTTTACAAGCTGCCATCAATTAACGGCGAGCACATCACAGTCCAGTTTATCGAGAACTTTTTTAGCGGTTGTGCCAACCATCACACCTTTAATTCCGCTTCTGGCAGAAACTCCCAGCACAAGTATATCTGCGTTGAGCTCCGAAGCCTGCGCAGGAATTACGTTTTGCGCAGCGCCCTTTACAAGGTGGAAATTGGCGGTTTGAACCCCAAATGCATGTGCAAGTGTCGCCTGCACCCCACCTTCTTGCTCCTCGACTCCCGCCAAAACATGACTGAAATCAGGTTTCCGCGATGTTGCAGCAATCACATGTAAAGGCAAGCCCGTAAAATCAGCCAACTCGTGAGCGTGTTTCATTACCGAGTTATTAAGTCCGATGTGTCCTTCGTCGGTAGATTCAAGGTCGAGCGCAGCCAATATCAACTTTCCGTTGATTGGTTTCCCTTCTCGCACTAACAGCACTGGCGATGGACTGTGACGCATGATGGTAAAGTCCGAGGTGCTATGCAATAGTCGATGCAATTTACCATGACGGAAAGTTGACTTGATCACAAGATCTGCGTCCGCGCGCATCGCGGCACGGCTGACTGCAGCATACCAATCAGCAGTCCAATAGGTATCAGAGCTGATCTTCACGCCACCTTCTTTGTAAGGGGCAAGCAGATTTTTGACCTTCGACTCCCAGTCCTTCAAGAATTCCCGTTTGCCGGATCGTCGGGAATCAGCATCGGTCATTTCATCGACTGCTTTGTAAACAGCTGAAAACGCCGTTACTTTGCTTTTGCCTATCCGAGCCAGATTGGCTGCCCGATCAAGCGCAGGCTGCTTGTCGCTGGTTGGATCGATGACCACAAAAAGATTTTTGTAAATACTCATCACAACATCCCTCGTCTTAACCAAGCAGATAGATGGTTGCCAATAATCCGGTAACAGACATCGTAATGGTATATGGCAATGCCAACAGCACCATTCGCCCATATGACAAACGGATCAGGGGCGCGATACCAGAGGTCAACAGGAACAAGAACGCAGCCTGACCATTTGGTGTCGCCACAGATGGAATATTGGTGCCTGTGTTAATCGCGACAGCCAGTAATTCGAATTGCTCACGCGTAATACGACCCGCCTCAAACGCCTGCTGCACCTCAGAAATATAAACTGTTGCCACAAACACGTTGTCGGAAACCATGGACAACACACCGTTGGCGATATAGAAACCTACCAACTGCGCCTGACCTTGAAGCTCCAACACAAAGTTCACCACTGGTGTAAACAGGTGCAACTCATGAATAACACCAACAATTGCAAAAAACACCACCAACAACGCGGTGAACGGCAAGGCTTCTTGAAACGCGTGCCCTATGGAATGCTCATCGGTTATACCAGTAAAAGCCGTTGCCAACACGATGACTGCCAGACCGATAATACCTACTTCTGCGATGTGTAAAGCCAAGGCTAACACCAGAAACAAAGCGACCAAGGCCTGAATCCACAGTTTCAATACATCTTGACGAGTCATCTTCTTGGACTGTTCGTCATCAAATTTCTCAAGAATAGTTCGCACGTGCTCGGGAAGTTGCACGCCATAACCAACCAACTTGAACTTCTCCAACATGATTGTTGTCAACAGGCCCACCGCCAATACTGGCATGGACACCGGTGCAACCTGTTTGTAGAACTCAATAAAGTCCCACTCCATGATATGCCCAATCAGCAAGTTCTGTGGTTCACCAACCAGCGTTGAGACGCCACCCAGTGCTGTTCCAACTGCCGCGTGCATCATGATGTTACGCAAAAAGGCCCTGAACTGCTCCAGATCTGCTCTGCTGTGCTCATGCACAGAATTGTCGTCGGCGATATCTGAGCCGGCATCATGATGAAACCCTGACGCCACACGGTGGTATACGCCATAAAACCCAGACGCTACAGCAATCACCACGGCTGTTACCGTCAATGCATCCAGGAATGCGGACAAAAACGCAGCCAAAAACACAAACGTCAGCGAAAGTAGAACTTTTGACCGCACTCGCAGTAAGATTTTGGTAAAAACAAACAACAGCATCTCTTTCAAGAAGGAGATACCTGCCACCATAAAAATAAGCAACAAAATAACGGGGAAGTTGACTTCAGCTTCGTGGTAAACGGTCTCTGGGGAGGCCATGCCAATCACAACCGCCTCAATCGCCAATAGTCCGCCGGGCTGTAACGGGTAGCACTTGAGCGCCATGGCCAAGGTAAAAATGAATTCGAGAATCAATACCCATCCAGCTACGAATGGGTCAACAAAGAAAAACAGAATTGGGTTGAGGATCAAGAATCCGACGATTGTCAGTTTGTACCAGTCGGGGGATTTCCCCAGAAAGCTTTTCAAAAATGCCTGACCATAGGTTAACGTCATATATGTTTCCTCTAAAGCTCTTATTCTTTTGGCGAGTACCAGAACAAGCCCAAAGCGGCGCGCGCAACTCAGGGCGAATTTGGAACATTTTATGTGTAGCGGGACTACATAAAGTTCGCACGAATAATAGTAGAAACATCCTGTGGATTGCCAATGTTTTCCACTCGCGCGCTACACTTAAACACATTTGACACACATATTTTCACAAGGCGGAATCTTCTTGTGACGAACTCCCGCCTGAACCGTGACGGTCAGGATTGAATCGGCAGCGACTTGCGCAAAATCACATAACCAACAATTCCAGACAACAGGGAACCCAGCAAGATACCAAGACGCTCATCAAACAGTCGGTCAATTCCCGTTTGCTCAAATGCCAATGATCCAATAAACAGACTCATGGTGAATCCGACACCACATAAGATGCTCGCACCATAAAGCGATAGCCACGACATACCTTGCGGCATATCCGCCCATATGCATTTGATGTCTACCCAGCAAATGCCAAAAATGCCAATTTGTTTACCAAAAAATAATCCCGCGGCGATACCTAAAGGGACGCCATGGGTCAATTGCTGCAACCCGACGCCTCGCAAATCCAGGCCTGCATTCGCAAAAGCAAATAGCGGTAAAATCATAAAGGCAACCAACTGATGTAGGTCATGCTCCCAGTCTTTTAACGGGGAATTCTCTGGATTTTTTGCATCACGCAGAGGGACAAAAAAAGCAAGCACAACACCCGTCAAAGTGGCATGCACGCCTGACTTGAGCATCGATACCCACATAATAATGCCGATAAAACGGTAAATACTTCGAGCAGTAACACCTCCCCGATTCATTAGTGCAAGCGCAACCACACAGGCCGAAGCAACAAGTAACGCGGTGGCCGACACTTGTTCCGTATAGAAAATCGCAATAATAACAATGGCCCCTAAATCGTCGAAAATCGCCAACGACGTCAGAAATACCTTTAACGTGATAGGAACACGGCTACCAAGCAATGCCAGTATGCCCAGTGCAAAAGCGATATCTGTTGCAGCGGGAATCGCCCAACCGGATGTGGCTGCTGAATCGCCATCATTGATCAATAAATAAACAACAGCTGGCGCTGCCATGCCACCAACCGCGCCGAGGCATGGAAGAATAACTTTCCTACGGTCTGACAACTCTCCTTCCAAAACTTCGCGTTTTAACTCCATGCCTACCAGGAAAAAGAAAATCGCCATCAATCCATCATTAATCCATAACAAAAGTGGCTTTGATACATCCAATGCGCCAATGCGCAGCTGAAGAGGTAGGTCAACAAACAAATCATACAGCGGCGCAAGAGCGGAGTTTGCGATCAAAATCGCTAGCAAAGCGGACGCCATCAAGAGGATGCCGCCAGCAGACTCCAGTTTTAGAAACTGGCTAATTGCAGAATATCGTTGATCTAACATTGTAGCCCGCACCTCTTTTATCAGTTAAACAACCGACAAATGTCGTGCAGGCGATTTTAGCCTGAAAAACCGAATTGTGCGCTATTGTAAATATTTATGTCAAAATCCACAGATTAAATGCTTAGAATTGAACACAGCTGCGGACCGCACAGTGGGTTTTACCTGTACGGTCCGAGAAGGAGGTAGGTTTATTACAAAAGATCAGCGAGAACCGTTCTAACGAATTGTGGCGCTTTCCCGCAATGTGCCCAACAGCGCATCAAAGGTGAGCCGTCCCTGACTGTCCAGCATCGCTGCAGCCAACTGTGTTCGCTGGTCTTCAGGCATGTCATCAGGGCTGCCGGCATTCACAGATTGCAGTTCGATCACAACGTACGCGCCGTTGGTCAGGCTGAACCCTCTGCGCACTACCTGATTTTCCTCGGGCGCAGGCAGCGAAAATACATTCTGAATAATTTCGGTATTCAGGTCGAACTGGTTACGTCTGACACCGGTACGCTCATTCCAACTCAAAGACTCGGCGGCAAGGATATTGGCAGCATCGGAGCCGCTCTCCAGTGCTGCAATAACTTGTTGCCCCACATCTTGTGCCTTCTCTTGCTCCTTTTGCGTGCGAAGCAAAACAGCGATCTCAGCGCGTACTTCATTGAATGCTTGAATAGTTGCAGGCCTGTGCTCACGCAAACGTACCACTGTCGCCATACTTTCGGTCAGCTCTATGACATCGCTGTTCAATTCGTCATTCAAGATATCGGTTGAAAAAGCCTGCTCAATGACCGCAGGATTCGAGGTCACAGGCCCTGAGCCACCAATGCGTCCAAAAAACTCACTCTCTTGAATTTCCAGCCCAAGATCTTCACTGATCGCCTGAAGATCGAAGGTTTCGAAAGCCAGATTGGCGAGTGTTTCCATGCGGCTGAAAAACAATTGATCAACCTCTACTGTTTTCAGATCGCGACTGATCCGCTCTGCGATTTCCTCATACTCAGGAAAAGCCTGAGCAGCATACTCAGTGAGTTTGAGCACATGCACACCAAACTCTGACACAACCGGCTCTGACACCTGCCCCACTTCCATTGCTAATAAAGCCTGTTCCACGGCGGCTGGGAAAACTGAGCCGTTGGTATATCCAATGTCACCATCGGATTCAGCAGAGAAAGTATCCACTGAGAATTCGCGTGCCAGCGCACCAAAATCTTCGCCGCTGTCCAGACGCTGTTTTATACCAGCAGCAATCGCAACAACCTGCTCTTCTGTTTGGCCTGAGCCGACTTCCAGCAATATGTGTGACGCACGCCGCTCAATGTCGGCGACTGCAGCAGAACGCTGTTCTTCGTATTTAGCACGAACGAGTTCTTCAGCAATTTCTACTTCGTTAAAAATATTGTTTTTATCCAAAACCACGTATTGCAGTGATACCTGCTCTTCTGAGGTAAAGCGCTCCGGGTTGGCATCGTAATAGGTTTGAATTTCCTGCTCAGGAATTGCTTCACCCAGGGTGCGAGTCCCAAGTGGGACTGACACAAAACGGAAATCACGTGATTGCATTTCTAGCGCAGCAAGCCTGGCAATATCATCCTGAGTCACAAATGCCGTACTTGAATAGGCATTCACCAGTTGCCCCATCAGCATGCGCTCTGCAACGGCCGCTCTGTAAGTCTGGGCACTGAACCCCTGAGCAGCCATGGTGCGCCGCGCTAGGTCCTGATCGAATCGACCACCGATCTGGAACTGGGCTGTGTTGATAATTTCGCGATCAATGGATGCTGGCGATATCACCATGCGAGCATCATTGGCAGCTTGAAGCAGAAGCTTGTCGTCAATCAATTGTCCGAGCGCAACGTCTCTGAGCAATTGCTCATCAAAGTCAGCCACACCGGCACCGAGTGAAGCCATCAGACTTTGCAGGCTGACAGCCAATTCCTGTTCGGTAATTTCCTCACCGTTTACTGAGGCAGCATCATTTCCACCCAGAAAACCACCCACAATAGATTCCGCGCCAAACAATGCCATCAATCCGATAATAAAACCGATGATGATTTTGGCAATTACACCTTGAGAGTTATCACGTATCGACTGCAGCATACTATTTCCTGAACGGTATTAATCTAAACTAATAGGGCGCATCCAGGATGCGCCCTTTACTGGAACCTGAGGGTATAACCTTCGACCGATCAGATCCTTGCCAGGTAGACGTGAAATCTGCCACCCGGACGATCAATCAACTCAGGCGTTTACGGCGTCTTTCAACGCTTTACCTGGCTTAAATCCTGGCACTTTAGCCGCTTTGATTTCGATAGTCGCGCCCGTTTGTGGGTTACGACCAGTGCGAGCAGCGCGCTCCTTAGTGGCAAACGTTCCGAACCCTACCAATACCACTGGCTCGCTCTTTTGCAGCGATTCAGTGATAGTGTCGATCATTGCATCGATCACTCGTGCTGCTGCAGCCTTTGGTAAATCTGCACTTGCCGCAACGGCTTCGATCAATTCTGATTTATTCACGATATCCCCTTGTTTTTGTATACCTGTTGATAATTTGTCTTAGTGGTTTGCTGGCGGCCCTGCTGACTTCCAATCTGGAAGTAAAAATTGTGGCGAAGGCCAACTATCAGGCGGCGCGCGGCGTTCCGGCTGCGTACAACGGCCACTTTATACCAAGCGGCCGAAAGTCGTGTCAACAGAAACCGCCGCCGTCAGTGGGTGCTGACGGCATTTTCGTCTTTAACTGAATCTCTTGCTTCTTTGCCGGCAGCGCTGGCTTCAACGGCAACATCAGCCAACGGCAACGGCATACGCTCGAGCGCAAGTTCCAGAACCTGATCTATCCACTTAACAGCATGAATCGAGAGATCGGCTTTGATGTTATCTGGAATTTCTTTCAGATCACGCTCATTTTCCTCTGGAATGATAACCGTCTTGATATTGCCTCGATGAGCCGCCAGCAATTTTTCTTTAAGCCCTCCGATTCTGAGCACTTGTCCTCTAAGAGTAATTTCACCGGTCATCGCAACATCGGCTCGCACCGGGATACCTGTCAGTACGGACACAATCGCCGTACACATACCCACACCGGCACTTGGACCATCTTTAGGTGTAGCACCCTCGGGCACGTGGATATGCAAATCAACGGTTTCATGGAAACCTGGTTTCAGCCCTAAAGACGCTGCACGGCTTCTTACAACAGTGATAGCCGCCTGAATAGACTCTTGCATGACATCACCCAGCGAACCGGTCTTGACCGTCTTGCCTTTGCCTTCTACAGCAACCGCCTCAATGGTCAGCAGCTCTCCGCCCACCTGCGTCCAGGCCAGACCATTTACCTGCCCAACCCGGTTACTTTCCTCCGCTCTACCGTAATCAAACTTGCGTACCCCGGAGTACTGTTCCAGCAATTCGGGCGTCAACACCATGGTCATGGAATCTTTTTTGCCGCCCGCCTTAACCTCTCGCATAGCCGCCTCTTTGACCACTTTGCGACACAATTTGGCAATCTCCCGCTCAAGCCCACGCACACCGGCTTCACGTGAGTAGTAACGGATCAAATCTTTTATGGTCTCTTCAGGCACGGTCAGTTCTTTGTCGCGCAAACCGTTGGCTGCCAATTGTTTAGGCAACAAGTACCGAGATGCAATATTGATTTTCTCGGCTTCCGTATATCCCGGCAAACGAATCACCTCCATCCGATCCAGCAAAGGACCTGGTATGTTCATGGTGTTGGATGTGCACACAAACATAACCTCAGACAGGTCATAGTCAACTTCAAGATAATGATCGTTAAAGCTTTTGTTTTGCTCTGGATCAAGCACTTCCAACAAAGCTGATGCTGGATCACCGCGATGATCCATACCCATCTTGTCAATTTCGTCCAACAGGAACAGCGGGTTTTTTACACCCGCTTTAGACAATTTCTGCAAGAGTTTGCCCGGCAACGAGCCAATATAGGTGCGACGATGACCACGTATTTCTGCCTCATCACGCACTCCACCGAGTGCCATGCGCACAAATTTACGGTTGGTCGCTTTAGCTATGGACTCGCCCAACGAGGTTTTACCTACTCCCGGCGGTCCAACCAGACACAGAATAGGTCCTTTGAGTTTTTTGACGCGCTGCTGAACGGCCAAATATTCAAGGATACGCTCCTTGACCTCTTCAAGCCCATAATGATCAGCGTTCAGAATTTTTTCAGCACGGTCGAGCTCCAGGCTGATTTTGCTGCGCTTTTTCCAGGGAATATTCACCATCCAATCAAGATAGGTGCGCACAACAGAGGCCTCGGACGACATCGGAGACATCATTTTTA
>JAUSPW010000671.1 GCA_030652635.1 Pseudohongiella sp.
GCATTGTTAATCAACACATCAACACCCGAAGGCAGCGCTTTGCAAAAATCCAACAAGCGTTGCACTCCACTGTGATGCTGAAGATCACACACCAGCACATGGTGCCGCTTTGGCGATGCCAGCGTCAGCCTCACCTGTTCAAGCGCAGGCTCATCGCGACCAACCAGAACCAGTGTTGCGCCAGCACCCGCCAACTGCTGCGCCAGCGCACTGCCAATGCCACCATTGGCACCCGTCAGTACAACCAATTTTCCGTTGATGTTCATGAATCAGGTCCTTTCAGCGCTCAGTGAATCCGCTCTGTTGTGGGGATCAATGAATCAAATACGCCTTTGTACAATCGATAGAACATACGCGTGCTGTGAATGATGATGTCCTGTTCGGCTGGATCCACAAATCGGTTGATCAGATTTTCGAGAAACAGGATGTGCTTCTGATCGATGGCACCGTGCGAGCGCAGATAGCTGAACGCCTGTTCCGGCAAACCCAAAGAATCCCTGATCTGCACGGCCGCGTGATCTGCCAGGCTGACACTGGTCCCTTCCAACACATGCACCATGCCAAAAAAACCAATCGGATCACGACGCGAAATCATATCGAAAGCATAGGCCACCATCAGTTCGGTTTCCGGTGCCGGCTTGCTGGCGCGCACGGCCTCTTTGTCGCCACCGCAGGCAGCGATATCATTCAGTATCCATTCCTGATGGCCGATTTCATCTTCAATGTATTCAGCGATCGCTTCACGCAACCACTCCTGCCTGTCTGGTAAGCGCGCACCCACCGCCATCATCAATGGCACGGTGTATTTGACGTGGTGGTAGGCCTGGGTCAAATAAGCAATGTATTGCTCCAGGGTTACTTGTTGGGTCACGGCGCGTTGAATCATGGTGGCTTGCACCAGATTCTGACGATCCACTTCTGTCTCGCGCTGTAATGTTTGATAAAAACCTGTTTCAGCTAGCATATTTTTTCTCCTCGCTACCCGCATAAAGGGCATCTATCTCTGCTTGAAAATGGTGTTCGATTTGCGGTCGACGAGGCCGACCATTGGTGGTCATCAGATCGCTGGCGGCGCCGGTTCCCAGCCCCAGCGGGCTGTCCAGTCGGATCCAGCGCTGAACCCGCGCGTACTCCGGTAAGCGTTTATTGGCTGCGTCCAACACCTGCTGTATCTGATGATCGGTGACAGATTTGTTGTGCACTGCAAGCAAGGCTGTACAGAAAGGCCTGCTGTCACCAAACACAATTACCTGCGCAATTCTGGGATCAAAACTGATTTCGCGTTCGACCCATTCCGGTGAAATGTTGCGCCCATAGGAGCTGACCAACAGATTCTTGCGGCGTCCCTGAAAATGCAAATAAGAATCTGCATCCGGGGCGCACAGATCACCGGTTGCGACCCAGGATTCCTCAACATGGCCCGACCAGCTTTCAGGCTCGCCGACATAGCCTAAAAACACGGCGTCTGCCACATACAATTCACCGTCGACAAAACGCGTCCTGACGTGCGGCAAGGGTTTACCCAATGTGCCATTACGACGTGCGGCAGGGGTATTTAACGCGACCACCGAACCGCATTCTGACAAGCCATAACCTTCATAAACCGGGAGACCTGACGCGACGGCTTTGTCCAGCACCAGTCGGTTAACACTACCCCCACCCACTGCGATGAAACGCAGTGAATCGGGCGCCTGCCAGCCTGAGGCTGTGCTGATCACCAAGGCCTGTAACAGCTGGGGCATCAGAATCATGCTGTTTGGCCGTAACGTGCTGAGCATGTTCAAAAAACTGGGTACTGAGAAACCCGCCGCACCGTTGAACCCTAACTGCTGTTCACTGGCAAGCACAATACATGCGCCTTGTAAAAGCGGCACATAAACACCGGCAATATTTTCCAATAGCGTCGACAGCGGTAGTACACACAGATGTTTTTGTATGTTCAGTTCAGCAATCGCCTGATCGAGTGATTCAGCAACTCTTTCCTGATGATCAGCGCTCAGACACACACCTTTGGGTGTGCCAGTCGAACCAGAGGTAAAGGTGATTTTGCTGGTACGCGCCGGCAGCAGTTGTCGACGTTTGGCAGCTTTGTCCAAGGGAGCAATATCCGCAAACTGATAAGCCGCGGCAGGCTGCTCAATGCCTGCGGTGTTTATCATCACCTGCAGATTGACACTGAGGCTATCGCCCGTTTCCAGCGTGTTAAAGAGCCCGCGCAAATAGTCGGGTCTGTCGGTCAGTACCGCATCAACCGGTACAGTCTCCAATGCGTGCTGAATCTGCCCGGCAGAGAAAAATCCAGGCAGGGGCAACAACACGATGTCGGCCAGCTGACAGGCAAGATCCACCACAATCCAGTCAGCAGAATTGCCGGCATACAGGGCGACGGCTTCATACGAACGCGCAGACAGTTCCGTTGCCAGTATCTTGACCGCCTGCACCAGCTCATGTCGGCTCAGGTGTCGCTCTGACTCGCCACTGACATCCAAGATGGCGGGTTGATCAGGCGCATGTTGTGCATTCAAAACCAGATGATTCCAGATTTTCTGCATGATCACAGTACCTGTGCGGGCGTGGCCGCGGATCGCAAAATCGAGACAGCAGACGCCAGCTCTTCGGCGTGCTCCTGCAACAAGCGCATGGCGATCTCATTCCTGATCAAGGTCTCGCGTGCTTTACGCACATCGCCGGCCAATACATTGGGTTGATGCTGGTAATAACTCCCCCAGCTTTGCCCCTGATCCGGCAGGCGCGCTGGATCTGCCCGGCCCAGCACCTCGGGTGCGAAACCCAGCCGACTTAACAATGCGGCAACCTGAGGTGTGGCAGTAAAACAAACCCAGTCAAAACCTGCCTGAAACAACAATTCAGTTAACACAATAAACAAGCGTTGGCTGCCGCCTTTGAGGCTGGCCAGATTGCCGGTTTCAATGATCCTGCGTCGGTCAACAGACTGCTGGGTGGCGTTGCTGATGTGCTGCTCAATTGGGAAATCAAGGTACTGCTCTACAAAAAACCGTCCGGCCATGCCGGGTTGCAAACCCAGCACACCTTGAAAACCCAGTACGGTGGAAGACGCCAGTAACAAAGGCAAAAAGTGACTGATCTGCGCCTGGTAGGTGTCGGCGTAACGATGCCGGATAAAATCGTGCAAGACAGCGGATTGTGCTGATGCAGATGTGTTCAGGGCAATTTGCCAGACACTTTTTGTTGAAGTATGCGGCGTCATTGCAGGGTCGGGATGGGCAACAGACTGTGGCCACATGATCGTTTACTCCTCAAGTTCGGATCATGTGGCTGACTTTACGCGGTGATTCTTAATGCAATATTAAGGCTGCCTCAACATTTCTGATTTGATAAAAAAAACACTGGAAGAACGCATCAATCTTCAGGCTTCTTGTCCAGATATTTGATACCACTGAACATCGCGGATACCAGCCCGCTGCGCTCCCGTACTTCGGTCACCACCACCGCCACGATATGCAGGAAGATGGCAATCAATAGCAGATAAAACGCTATCTCGTGAATCTCGATAAACGGTGCCCGGAACTCACGCATGGCAGCATAACCTTCAGGATCGAGCATTTCCTTGTTACCCGGCACCAGACCCACCAGCATGCTGTGGTCTTCACCAGCGCCGGTTGCCCATTCCGCAAACTCATGACCAAAAGGCGGAAAATATAGATCAGTACCCGCCAATACCAGCCCGGTAACCATCTGAGCAGAAAGCAAAAATAACATGATTGCAATCATGATGCGCCCAAGCGGATTGTGGCCCTTATACGCGGGGGCATCACCTTTGCGAAACCCCTGCAGATACTCAGTTGACTGTTTTACATAACCTTTTCCGCCTGGCAGGATTGCTTTCCAACGCGAGTATCGGCCGCCAATAAATCCCCAGATCAAACGCCAGGACAGATTTAATGCAAATACATAACCTGCGTAGGCATGCAAAATCTTTAAGGTCACTTTGCCTTCGGCGCTGACACCCAGTGTGTTGGCGTTCAGAATCATCACGCCGATCACAATCAGCAGAAGGACACAGATAACATTCAGCCAATGAAAAATTCGGGTGGTGCGATCCCAAACCTTGTGTGCTTGTCGGTGTTGAGGGACTTCCTGTTGCATTTTTTGAGCTCCTGATTAGGTGATCTGCAGCAAACCGGCCAAACCGTTTTTAAAGTTGCCAGATCGCTTTTACTAAGCTACGCGCCATCGTTGCGCCATACAAGCTGATAGACACCAGTTTGTTGCGGCACCGCAATGATCATCAAAATATCCCGCAGAATCCGAGGTGTGGATTCCTGCAAAGTAAGCTGCAAGCGGGTCAAGAAACGCCCGTCCAGCCAGATATCCGATTGCGCCGCCACCACTAGATCGCCGGGCTCACCTGCCCCTGCGGGAACGCCGTGTACCTGCAGGAAAACCTGGTCTGGCGCGCGCGAAGACACAGTCCATGGCAGTTGTTTGAGTTGTATGGCCTGCAAACGCATGCGACCAGTTTGCGGATCGGGCATCTGCATAGCAATGGCGGCGTCAGACCACAAACCACGGGCATTTACCTGAAGTTGCTGTTGATCGGGTTGCCACAACAATTCTTCAATCACACCGGTAATTTCGCCCTGCACCTGCACACTGTCATTGAGTGAGCGCATCAGCGCAGCGCCCGCCAGTTGCGTGGAAATCAACTCGGTTGCAGGTATCTCAAACAGCATATCAGTGACGCGGATTTGCCCGGACGTGTTGACACAGGTTTGGCCCTCAAACATGCGACCCGCTCCCTCAGAGGAAATCTGCAGGCAAATTTGTGCAGCAAATAATGAGCGCCAGCGCAACTGCCAATGGACGTTTTCAAGCACCAGCGACTGCTGATTGTTGCGGATGTGCACTAGCCCGGCTTGGCCAACCCACAAGCTACCCCGGGTCTCGGAGATCTCCACGATAGCGCCCGTATTGGAATTATTTACGCCAGACCATGCCAGCAAGCGCGGCAACATACTGGCTGGCACCGACCAGATCAGGCTGAAGAGGCAGACCAACACAAAAAACAACAGCCAACGACGCCAGCTGGACGCGGCCTTTTTGGTCACCGTGTCACTCCTCGCACCCGAAGACTGGCATTGACCGGGCCAGCATCGCCCGCCACATTGCTGCCACTGGCAGGTGAAAGTGTCAGTTGCTCAATACGTATTCCAGGTGTGGATTCCAGCTCAGCCAGCCACGCCAGCAACAGGGGCATAGACACCGCATCAAACCTGACACCTGCACTCTGATTGTCGGCCGCAGGTTCGAGGGAAGAAACAGGTAACCCAATCTGGGCGGCCAGTGTATTCAATACCTGCGGCAATGGCAGTACGGACGTTGCCTGCGTGGATGCCTCCGACATGTCATTGCGTAACGCGGCCAGTTCGGCAGCCAGCGTGTTGACCTGAGCCAAGTTCTGCTCCGCAAACTGTAGTCTGGATTCAGACGCCGCGCGCGCTTTAAACACCGGCTGCCAAACCAGCAACCATCCCGCGGTTAGCGTCAACAACACACCTGCTGTCAGCAAATACATTTGCTCACGTCGTGTGCAACGTGCCAGGTAGCGCTTAAATGTTGTTACTAAGCTTGTTACGACGGCTGTCAAAATCCATTACCTCTCACAATCAGATTTGCCTGTTGCAGATCACCTGCGCGCGTGATGTTCTGCGCTTGCGCTGTCCAACCACCAACGCCCAGCTTTTCACTCAGCTCAAGAATCTCAGCAGTGGTAGGCGCACTGATACTCATCTGTATTTCAGAACTGTTCTGGTCACTGCTGCTGTAGCTCAATCGATGCAGATTCAAATTCCCGGCGCTCTCAAACGCATCCAGCATGGCATTCAACATGGTGACGGGACCGGGCGTTGATTCGACAGCCCTGAATCGTGTCAATTGGGTAGTCAGTTGCTGCGCAGCATCAACCAACACGCCGTCCGGCATCACTTCACGATAGCGTTGCTGCACCTGATTTTCCAGTGCCTGAAAGCGACGCTGGTTGATCGTGGTCTCAACAAACACACTGCCGACCACGGCACACACGGCCAACATGGCAGCAATCACCGGTGTTCGCAACGGTTTCCAGTATTTGGCAATGCGTAACGGCGCCGCACACTCTCCCTGCCTTACATTCACCAGATCATCGCCTTGCAGTATCAAATCAGACCAGACTTGCTGAATACTTTGCTGCGTCACGCGCATGCCGCTCTGCAAAATGCCGGGATGGTCATGCAGCGACTGATGCAGCGCAGGTGACGACTGCTCTGCGTTACTGACAAGCACTTGTAAACATTGAGGTGTGTGCGTTTTACCTTGCTCAGCCAAAGCAGCCTCTAGCAGTGGTAATACCAGCGCATGTTCAACGCTGGCACACAACACGCTGCCGGCATGCACGTGACATACATCACCATCGACCAACAAGGTCCACTGGCTTTGAGATGCGGGCAGCGCAGCAGGAATGGCGTAGATTTCCTCCAGCTCCAGACCCATGCCTTCCAGTGTTTGTATCGCCGCCTGTAATGTTTTTTTGTCGATATAGGCAACACTCACTTGGCCTGATTCACCGATCACACGAGGCTGTCCATGAGCGACATGCACCTGCGAAACATCCGCCGCCAACTCTGGCTCCAGCATAAATGGCAACATTCGCTGCAGGTGCTTCCGCTCTTTTGCCAGAAAAGTCAGCTGACGTGTCACGAGCATATCCCCTGACATCAGCAGCACCGTGTGCAAACCACCTGCATCGGGCAAGTTCCGCTCATGCAGCCAGTCAACAAGCTGCACAAGACTGCCCTGCTGCTGTGTATGCAGCGGATGTTGCATCAGGCACCATCGCGCCTGCACAGGCGCGTTATCAGGCGCAGCGGCCGACGCATCGTCCAATGAAACCAGCTGTACCCAAAGTTGTGTTGTTTTCAATTTAAAACCCCATGAGGACTGTTCAATAAGCCCGGTGTCTTTCCCAAACCCTGGTCTGTTGCTCTGATCTGGCCAATAATGAAACCCAGCGCGACCGGCGGTCATTGACTGACACAGCACTGTGTAACTGGAACCAATCGCTATTCACAGAATACAAGGCCGTGTCTGTGCTTCCACTGCTGGTTTCTACTTCTGGAAGAAGCGCCTGTAGGTCTGGTGAATTAAAAAAGTCGTTGATGTTGCCAAACACCCCCGCTTGTCTGAACTGCAAAAGAGTCTGCACATCGTTCACCGCCAACGGCTGAAGAATCTGCGGCTGATTCATGGTGGCCAATAATTTTGGCGGGGCGGTATTGATGTTCAGCGCAGTAGGCTCGGGTAGCACAACCACCCAGGGGCGCAGTCGCTCAACGATGCCCGGTGTAAAGTGTCTGATCAGATACAGTTCACTGATATCAAACAACGCTTGATTGGCGGCCTGAATGGAACTGTCCGGTGACATCAGTCCTCTTGATGACACCAGACTCTGGCTTGCACTGCTGTAATACAGTGACTCAGCACCGCCTTGGCCCGTGGTTTGATCGTCTTCGTCAATCCAGTCTATCAAGGCTTCGGTCATCAGCACCGCATCAATTTCGCTGATTGGATAATCTTCAAAACTTTGCAGCAGGCGCACAAACTGTTTTTGTGCCGGCGAAAACCGCACAGTTAAAGGTGCCCCGCTATCATCACTGTATGCTGTTTTAATACTCAGATTGTTCAGGTTAAACAATGACTGCGCATCGCTAATGTGAACCTGCAGCCATCCGTGGTCGGTGGGCAGCAAGGGCACTGCCTGCGCCCAACTCTCTTGATGGTGATCGATATTGTCAGCCTGACTGCTGGCTGCGTCCGCTGATAACAGTTGCGCAGCCAGCTGCTCGGCGCCGCTGAGATAGACAGCCAGCAGGCGGGCATCATCCTGCGATTCAGTCCACGCCAGCTGCAACATAAACGACTCGGCAAAACGCACGGACATCAACGACACCATCGCCGCAATCAACAAGGCAAGAATGAGCGCACTACCCTGTTGCCGACAAGATTTGTGCTGTGTTCCATTCA
>JAUSPW010000683.1 GCA_030652635.1 Pseudohongiella sp.
TGAACACACCAGAATAGCGCCGTCCATCTGCGCAGCACCAGTGATCATGTTCTTCACATAGTCAGCGTGGCCGGGGCAGTCAACGTGTGCGTAGTGACGATTCGGTGAATCATACTCTACGTGAGAGGTATTAATTGTAATACCACGCTCTCTTTCTTCTGGCGCGTTGTCGATCTGGTCAAATGCGCGCATCTCGCCGCCCCACGCTTCCGCGCAGACACGTGTCAGAGCTGCTGTCAGCGTCGTTTTGCCATGGTCAACGTGACCAATTGTACCAACGTTGACGTGCGTCTTCTTACGTTCAAATTTACCCTTAGCCACAATATCACCTCTTAAAACAAGTCTGGAAAATTAATAGTCAAAATCAGGATTTGTTCTTGTTGATGATGCCTTCAGCAATATTGTTCGGCACCTCACCATACTTCAGGAATTCCATTGTGTACGTTGCACGACCCTGGCTCATTGAGCGCAGATCTGTTGCGTACCCAAACATCTCGGAGAGCGGCACTTCAGCGTTAATGACCTTGCCACTTGGGCTGTCATCCATACCTTGCACGAGGCCACGACGGCGATTCAAATCGCCCATCACGTCACCCATGTTCTCTTCCGGCGTCACAACCTCAACTTTCATGATTGGCTCAAGCAGTGCCGCATCAGCCATCAACGCACCCTTTTTCAGCGCCATGGATCCTGCGATCTTGAACGCCATCTCGCTGGAGTCAACGTCGTGGTAAGAACCATCAAACACAGTCACTTTCATTGCCAGCAACGGATAACCAGCAAGACAACCGTTTTTCATTTGCTCTTGTACACCTTTGTCGATCGCAGGTATGTATTCACGCGGAATTACGCCGCCTACTACCTCGTTAACAAATGTGTATTCTTCATCAGCCGGCAGCGGCTCAAGACGCAACCAGCAGTGACCAAACTGACCACGACCACCAGATTGCTTAACGTGCTTGCCTTCCACTTCAACTTTTTTGCGGATGGTTTCGCGATACGCCACTTGCGGCTTACCGATGTTAGCTTCAACACCAAACTCGCGACGCATACGGTCAACAAGTACGTCGAGGTGCAACTCACCCATACCAGAAATAATCGTCTGACCTGACTCTTCATCAGATTCAACTCGGAATGAAGGGTCTTCTTGAGCCAGCTTGCCCAATGCAATACCCATCTTTTCCTGGTCAGCCTTTGTCTTGGGCTCAACAGCCACAGAGATTACTGGATCCGGGAAGTCCATTTTCTCAAGCACAACAATACGGTTCGGGTCACACAGAGTTTCACCTGTGGTCACGTCTTTCAAACCGATTGCTGCTGCGATATCACCGGCAAGAACCTGTTTGATTTC
>JAUSPW010000692.1 GCA_030652635.1 Pseudohongiella sp.
CGGTTGGGCGGGCGTCACTGCATTTCCTGCGCTGATTACGCTGGGCGGGTATGATCTGCCAGCAATGCCTTTTATCCCTCAGGACAGCGATCTGGCAGCGCAGCTGTTTGGAATACATGGAACGCTAGCGATCACTCTGGCAGTGTTGCTGATTGGACATATTGCTGCCGCGTTCAGGCACATGCTCAAGAAGGATGGCATATTTAAACGGATGGTTTGAAAAAATCCACGTACCACGCCACAAAATTATCAATGCCCTGCTGCACCGGTGTTGCCGGCTTGTAATCCATATCCTCAACCAGATCAGTGACATCCGCGAATGTTGCCGGCACATCACCGGGTTGAATCGGTAACATTTCTTTGGTGATCTTTTTACCCAGTGCGTTTTCAATCGCTTCAATAAAGTCCATCAAGCGCACGGGGTTATTGTTACCGATGTTGTAGATTTTATAGGGCGCCGATGAACTGCCCGGGTTGGGATCTATGCCCGACCAGCGCTGGTCGGCAGAGGCTGGATTGTCGATCACCCGCATCACACCTTCCACGATGTCATCAATGTAGGTGAAATCGCGTTTCATATCACCGTTGTTAAATACCTTGATTGGCTCTCCCGCCAGCGCCGCCTTGGTAAACAAAAACAGGGCCATGTCCGGCCGTCCCCAGGGACCATACACCGTGAAAAAACGCAGGCCAGTGGCGCGAATACCAAACAGGTGTGAGTAGGTATGTGCCATCAACTCATTGGATTTTTTGCTGGCCGCGTACAGACTGATGGGGTGATCGACGTTGTGTGTGGTTGAAAACGGCAATGACTCATTAAGGCCGTACACCGAAGAACTGGAGGCATAAGAAAGATTCATGACGCCATGATGGCGGCAGCACTCGAGGATATTAAGGAAGCCGACAATATTGGCATCGATATACGCCTGCGGATTCTGCAGGGAATAACGCACGCCGGCCTGCGCCGCAAGGTTGCACACCGCATCGAATTTTTCCGCGGCAAACAACTGATCCAGCGCCGGCTTGTCCTCCAGCTGCAACTTGATAAAGCAATAGTTCGGCTGCGTAGTCGAGCGCAGCAACCGACCGTACTCAATGTCAGCCTGCACGATGCCCGCCGCCTGCAGCCGCCCGTACTTCACCCGTTGATCATAATAGTCGTTGATGCTGTCCAGCCCCACCACCTCATCTCCACGCGCCAACAGCGCCTGCGCCAGATGAAAGCCGATGAACCCGGCGGTTCCTGTGACCAAAATCTTCATATGTTCTTCCTTGGGATTACCTTGGGGTCGGATTACCTTGGGGTCGGAGGGATCATTTTTTGTACAGCCAGGGGACGGAGGGATCATTTTTTG
>JAUSPW010000693.1 GCA_030652635.1 Pseudohongiella sp.
AAAAGCGCAGATTGAGCTCTGCACGAAGGTTGTAATTGAAGTATTTGTTGCCCTGTCCGGCACGTGCAATCAGGCGCTCATAACCCAGTGTCAGACCCGTGTCGGTAGCCAGAGGCATGCTCCATTCCAGTGACAGGCCCTGTGTGCGTGCCTCGAGCAAATAGGCAACATACTCCCCGCCGATGCCGCGGTCGAAGGCAATAGCTTTCGAGATAGGTAACAGAGGTGTGCCGGGCGGAGAGCTGGCATCAATATCGCCATCACGAAAGCGATAGCCAAAGCGTATGGCATGGGCGTTAAGCATCGTGTATTCGAGTCTGGAGAGGAATTCGCGACTGCTTTGGTTAAATACCGCGCCACTTGCCGTGGGTTTGTAAGCCAGTGACTGGTTTTCTCCAGCATTGCGATGGCGCGCGTTTATCCCCATGGTTAACAGCCACGCCGGGCTTAAACGTTTAGCAAATTCTGCGGAGAGCTGACTGACCCAGCTATCCCGGGATTGATCGCTGAACTCAACACGGTTAACTGACAGACCAAGATTGTATCGTGGCGCATAGGGGCCCAGACCCACACGATGGCTGTATGCCAGACCCACGCCAACATTGGCACTTTCGAGTCCTTGGGTATGACGGTACTGGCGGGCACCGGCCTCGGCACCGATCGACAGCCGATTGCCGGGACTGGTTACAAAAAAGCGGTTTATCCGGTAGTTCAAGTCGACAAAACTATCGCCAAACACATTCGGCTCCGAAAGCGCGTTTGGCACATTGCTGTGATAATTGGCAGACAGATTCAAGGTTGACTCTGTTTCCGCCAGCACCGGGACAGACAGGACAACGCTACACAAAGCCAGCGCCAATGCCTTAGAGTTGGGGATGCAATAAGTTGCCATGTTAACGCTCAGCCAAGTCCATGTCCGTTGCCAAACAGTAGCACTGGAATGGACTTTAGCCAAGGTAGTCAGCTGCTTCTTTTAACCAAAGGTCTTGCGAACGCGCAGTTGCACAAATTCACGCGGATCCAGCCGCTGTTGTTCTCTGAAAGCGAGTGCCTGAGTGCTGCGATCTGACCAGGTGTCGCGATACGCCCTGAAGTCGTCCCAATGTGTGTACTCAGCACGAAGCACCACACCATTGGAGAAGGTTTTTTCGGTAAACAACTGCAGATTGTGCCGCAGTTCACGGGTTCGACGTTGGTCAGGGTTGTAGGTAGTGTCCCGGAAATAAGGGTTGTAGTTGATGCCCCAGCTCATGTTGAGTTGCTGTAAATCCTGTTCAAAACCCATTCGCCCACGAAACGGTCGATTGCCCGAAATTGAGCGTTCCCGGTTCTGCGTAGGGTCCAGCACACGCGTGTGGTCAAACTGTGCACTCATGGTCAGGCGAGCACCCTGCATACCCAATGAGTCCAACGGCAAGCGCACATTCAACGCAATCCGATCGAGTGTGCCATCGCCAATGTTGCCGGTGGCAGTCAATCCGTCTTCCAGCGGAATCTGGTCAATGACATCACTGATTTCATCGTGTCGAAGCGTCAACCCCACAACAGCACGATCACTGAAACGTTTTTCGTACACAGCCTCGGAGATCAAACGTTGCTGAGGGCGCAGATCCAGGTTGCCGCCAAAGTACTGGTCATCCGTCAATGAACTGGACGCAGCAAAGTCAGAAAAATTCAGCTGGCCCAACTCACGCTCAAGACGCAGGCGCAACTGCTGTGTTTCATCGATGTCCCAGGTGGCAGCCAGACGCGGTTTTGGATAAAAAAAGCTGCGCTCAGCACCAGCACCGCCAGTTTGTTTGATGGTCGAACGCTCCAGGCGTGCACCTGCATCAATTTTGAGCGAGTCATTGATAGTCCAGGTGGCGATTGATGACATCTCGGCGCGCAGCTCTGATACCTTGGTTGTTGACAACGGGAGCGCAATGTCGCCGCCGTTGATGGTCAGGCGTTGACGTGTGTCCAGGGCGTTGTAGGCAAGTTCAACGCTGGATTCCACGCTCAGGGTGTCGGAGACAGACCAGCCCAGCACCGATCTCAAAATGGATTCGTTGTTGTCACTGTCGCTGACAAACAACTGTTCTGCGGTCGGCAGCGTCGCCAGATTAACAGACCGGGTTTGTTCGAGGCTGTGGATCAGCCGGGTTTCCAGCGACAGTTGACTGCTCAGCTGGCTTTCCAGACGTGCTGCAAAATCGGCATTGCTGACGTCATTTTCAACATCGTAGTGACGCGCGAAGGACGTTGACTGGTAGGTCAGCCATTCTTCATAAATGTAGTCGGTAAAACCGGACGTCAATTCCAGTTTGCCAGCACGAGTCGGTGTCGACCAGCTGGCGCGGCCAGACCAGCCATCGCCTTCAAATTTATTAGTGCTGCGTTCCGCCAACAGCAAATTGCCATCAGCATCTGTGCGTGTCAGGGTGCCACTGCCAGTCGAGTCGTTCATGGCTACCACACGCGCCAACATCAGCGAGGTGGTGCGGCCGTTGTTGGTCGCATTGTATTCATATCGGCCACCCGGCAATGTCGGGCCGCCGTCAAAAAAATATCCCTGTGCAACAACGGTATGCTGACGGGAAACATCTTCATTCAGCACCACATTTGCCACCACCGAGTGACCTTGCATGTCAATGCCGGGTGTCGCACCACGAATCAATTCTATGTGTGCTACCCGGCCCGCCGGGGTGCGCCCCAACACGGAGGTGACACTATCAGACTTGGACGCAGGGCGCGCGCCATTGATCAGCACGTTGCCACCGGCGCCGGCAAACCCACGCACGTCATCACCATTACTGATACTGAAACCCGGAATACGGCTCACCATATCCTGAGCGGTAGCAGGGTTGGAGCTGGCAAAAAAATCCGGTTGGTACATCAGTACTGTTTCACTGATGACGGGTATGGGGGTGATGTTCTCTTGCGCGATGGCGGAGCCCGCGGTGATAGATGACAAAGCGATGGCAAAAATGAGTTTGTTATTGATGTAACTGTTCATGTGTTTCTCCCTGAAAACGTTCACAGTGATAATAATCACTGCGGTGACAAGGGGTTTAAAGCAAATCCCGGGCCACATTAAAATCCCTTTAAAATCATTAAGATGTAAAACTTAGCTCAATCAAGTGTCAGTCAGAACACCAAGGTTTGGTCAATAAAACCAAACCTTGGCGGATCGGTGACAGCAACCGGGCGCAGGTAATTACTGCGCTGCGGTCACATTGTCGGAAGGAATGCGGTCGATCAGTTTGTTCAGCGGGTCGATACCCACGGTGTCGGGTTGTGAAGAAACGGTTACCTTGATCTGCTGCTGATTTTGATCAATCAGGTGTTTCTGCAGATACAGAATGACAGGTACGCCGGTCGCCGGATCCTCTTCGCCAAACACCCCGACATCCACCCAATCGCGTATGGTGATTTCACTTTCTTCACCGCCACCGGTGGCTTCAAATTTGCGCGCGCTGACATCAATGCTCAACTCGTACTGACCATTAGCCAGTTCGGTGACCTGTGACTCAGTGACACGCAAGTCAAACAACACAATACGCTCCAGCATATCGGTGATCACACTCTGATACTCCTCAGGCGTGTGGGCGCGGATACTGCTGATCAGATCACGTGTTGTGGGGTAGGGCGCTTCGCCGAAGGCAAACTTGTCCAGAAAATCAGCCAATGCCCGGTTCATGTTGTCTTCGCCGATATAGTCCTTGATGGCGTACAGCACCAGACTGCCTTTGCGGTAGTGAATGTAGGGTTGATTCTCCACCAGATACATCGGCATTTCATCAATGGCCTCGCCGCCACGACCTTGTAAATACCGATCCAGCTCAAAGGCCAGGAAACGTTTCATGTGGTCGGCACCATACTCGCGTTCCATCGCCATCAGCGCAGAATATTGCGCCAGTGATTCCACAATCATGGTGGAACCCTGCACGTCTGCACCGATCACCTGATGCCCCCACCACTGGTGCGCCAGTTCATGAGCAGTGACATAAAACACGTAATCGATTTCTTTGGGATCTCTCAGGTCAGCAATAAACCCGATGGCCTCTGAAAACGGAATAGTGTTTGGAAATGCCTGTGCAAACGTGCCCTGAAAGCGCGGGAACTCCAGGATGCGGAACTGACGATACTGATACGGAGAAAAGTTCTCCGTAAAATAATCCAGCGAATTTTTGGTGGAGCGAATCATCGTGTCGATGTTGTAGTCGTGCACATAATACACTTCGATGGCGACCTCATCGCCGGTCGGGCTGCTCCAGGTATCTTTTTTCACCTGATAGTCAGCTGACATAAACGAGTAGAAGTTCCAGATCGGTGTATCCATACGGTAGTGGAAATAGCGCCTGTTGTTATCTTCCCACTCGCGGATCAGATAACCGGGTGCCAAAGCAATCTGATCGGTCGAGGTCGACACCACCGTTTCGAAATTGACGCGGTTGCCGCCGCCCAGTCCACTTTTCATCAGCGCATCCGGGTCATCAATGCTGGCGGCACGTTGCACTTGCGGCAAATCATGACGTCTGCGTATGTTGTTATCCTGCAGTTCCTGCGAGCGCTGGTACCCGATTTGTGGAAAGGCTGCGCCATTGTTGAAGAATGTACCGTTGGACGTTAACTCTGCGCCGTGGCCGCTGTTGGCAAATCCCGGGGTGGTCCACGCCACATCAAAATCCATGGTCAGGTCAGCACCCGGTGCCATCGGTGTTCTGAGTTCGTAGATGCGATACCCCAGCGTTTTGTCATTGTGTGTCAGCGTCGCCCCCGGGATATCCAGCAGTTGCAGATCAAGGTGAGGTCTCAGACTGATATGGATCTCACTGATTGCTTGATTTGACGTATTGCTCAGACTGTATCTGCCTTTGATCATCACGTCGCGAGACTCAGGGTAAATGTCCACCTCTGCATATACGCTGGTCAGTGATGGTTGGGTGATATCCGCATGGATCTGGTATTGCTTTTCGTACTCGGCCTGCATGCGCTCACGATCACGGAATGTGCTGTAATCATTCAGCACGTTGGTGTTGTAATAAATCCAGGCGCCGGTGGCAACAAACAAACTTGTCACCACACCCATCGACAACAACATCGGTCGTGTCAGCCGTTGGCGAGCGACTTTCAAGCGGTTACGCCAATCGTCTTCAATGCCGCGCGGCCACAGCAGTTGAACAACCATCAGCAGTAAACACCCGAACAATCCCCAATACAGTGTTTGCCACAGATAGGGGACCAGATTGTGTCCATAACCCGTAAACGACGAGTACACCGGATTCAGCATACGCATGCGATACAAGGCGTGTTCCAGACCCACTTGTGGGGCTGCCATCAGGAACACGACATAAATCACCATCAAAGCCATGGCAAAAAATTTGTTGCGGGTCAGGATGTAGGCAAAAATCGCCAGCACCATCATCAGGTAGATCGGGAACGGGAAAAAGAACAACAGGCCGGCAAGATAATGCAGCAGTTCAATGTCGTAGTACCCACGCGACACCTGCACGCCGATACCGGCCAGCATGGCCGACAACATCATCAACACAATCACCAGCGTCAGTGCGGACAGTTTGGCGGCCAACATCACCCAGTTCTGAAAGGGCATGGCATCCACAATGCCTGCCATGCGTACTTGTCGTTCGCGCACCATCAATTCGCCAGCGTAATACACCAGCACAAACAACAGCGACAACGAAAATGCGCCGTTGATGATGTCCACCATGATGGCGGTGGTCGGGTACACGGCCGTGCCAAACATATTGCCGAGGTTGCCGGCTGCGTTGGCGACAATCAACAACAGCCCCATCAATAACAGAATCAAAAACGCCGTGCTGCGCACAATACTTTTTACTTCAAGCCGGGTTTGCGACCAGAATTGTTGCAGTTGTGTTGCCAGTCCAAAGTGCTGTTGCACACGAGGTATTGCGGCAAACACTGACGTTGATGACTGCGTATCCGCAACCATTAACGCTGCCTTTTTGCGCTGTTTACGTGAAGGATTGATGTTGAACGGATACAGCAGCGCCGCCAGCCCTAAAAATACGAAGGCAATCACCATCCAGAAAATGCGGTTTACCAGAAAGGCGCCCTCAACAGCGGGCAGCAGTGAGTTTTTCTCAAACACGGTCCAGTAACGGGTGACTTCCAGCAATGCAGTGGCACCAAAGGGATCCAGCATACTGATGGTTTCAACGGTGGCCGGTTCATTAAAGGTTTCCAGCAAGAACGTCAGCATTAACAGCGCGACCATGCCTGTGTAGGTCGCCATCATGCTGCGCGTCGCCGTGGCAATACAAAACAGAATGCTCGAACAGATAAACAGGTTGGGTAAACCGACAAGCACGATGCTGTACAGATAAGCCGTGCCGTTAAACGCTCCGATGCGCTCCTGATCCAGCCACGGCATAAACTCGCCGACCAGCACGCCCAGCGCCGCCGCCAGAAAAACACCGGCAGCAAAGACAAATGAGCCCGCAAACCGGCCATAGACATATTCAAATTTGCGCACAGGCGTGGACAAAAACAGCTCGGCCATCTTGAGTTCGTGGTCACGGATGACGCCGTTGGCCGCAAAGGCAATCGCGCCCAATAAAGTGATCACCGACAAGGTACTCAGTTGCATCAGAATGGCATACGGGGAGTTGATGTTGACGTTGCTGAAGTCACCGCCAATCTGCACACCATCGGTGGTAGTGCCGAGAAAAGACAGCAGGAAAAATACGCCGGACAGCACGTAAAAAAGGTACTGGCGACGGTGGAAGTTCATTTCAAATGTTGCGATAGTCCAAAACATGACAGTGCTCCTGTGGACGCTGGGTTTACACCGCGACCTTGATGTCATGTTTGATCAATGTGGAGAAATACACATCCTCCAGATCGACCTCCTGAGGCTCAAAACCGGCCGGTTGCGTGTCGCTGATCACATGGATCACCGTCTCGCCTTCGGTCAGGTGTGACAGAATGACCTGATACTGTTGTTGATACTCTGCGAGGGCATCACGTGTGACGCGTTTGCGCCAGATGCTGCCGCGCAGAC
>JAUSPW010000700.1 GCA_030652635.1 Pseudohongiella sp.
CCATCACCCCAGCGGCAGGTTCTGTAGGACCAGCCGGTGGAATGGTGATAGGTATGATGGGTGGATTTATCTGCTTCTTTGCAACCCACTATCTGAAAAACAAACTCAAGATTGATGACTCGCTGGACGTTTTCCCGGTGCACGGTGTGGGCGGCATGTTAGGCACACTCTTGGCTGCCGTATTTATTTCCAGTGATCTTGGCGTGTTCAGCGGCAACGGTTATGCAGAAGGAATGGCGTTGGGGTCACAACTGACTATCCAGATCATTGGTATCCTGGCGACCGGAATTTATACGCTGGTGGTGACTGTTATCCTGATGAAAGTGGTAGGTGCCATCACATCCGGAAACCGTGTCAGCAATGAAGACGAAATGACGGGTCTGGATATCACCGACCACAATGAAAAAGGTTACTCCATGTAATTGATAAGCTGTGGAGGAGCGGGCAGCTGCTTTTAAACTGCCCGCTTTTTTCACAAACGTTTTAAACGCGCGATATAACAGCCGCAGCATTGTTTTTGAGATGTTGGACATTGATGGTGCCCACAATCACTGAGCTGACGCCGGGTTCGGATAACACAAATGCCAGGCTATCAGCGGCCGGGTTTTGTGATGGCGACTCACCAGCGGTTGGTGACATGTTGATGCCATGGCCACTGTTAAAAGCCTTTTTGATCAGCACCCCTTTACCGAGTGCATGAGCCGTGTGAATAACATCACGCTCTTTGGTTTCAAGCGGATTGTAGGTCACCATCACCACGTCGGAATATTGCAATGCCAGCATCCCCCCGGCACACGTTTTGCCCGACAAACCGAAGGCGCGAATCAAGCCCTGCTCTTTGAGGCGTTGCAGCGTTTCAAAACAATCTGTTTGTTGGATGATGAGCTCATCGTTGCCATCTGAATGCACAAGAACCACATCCAGAAAGTCGGTGCGCAGTCGTTTCAAACTGCGCTGTACGCTCAGTCGTGTGTGTTGAGCGCTAAAGTCAAAGTGGGACTGGCCGTTCACAAACTCTTCGCCAGTTTTGCTGCAGATAACCCAGTCATGACGATGATGCAGCAGTTGGCCAAGGCGCTGCTCACTTGTTCCGTAAGCGGGTGCCGTATCGATGAAATTGATACCAACGGATCTGGCCGTATCCAGCAGCGTGCGGAGCTGATTGTCATCGGGCAGTTCAAATCCGGCCGGGTACTTCACACCTTGGTTGCGACCGAATTTTACGGTGCCCAGTCCCAGACATGAGACCTGCAGTCCTGTACTGCCAAGCGCGCGAGTAGGCAGGTGTATCGCCGAATCTGACATCAGCGAAAAGCCTCCCATGGGGGCGTAGACAGGTTTGCCGGCGCCAACAACGTGGCAAGGTGACTGCCTGCTGTGTTACCCGGTGTATCTGAGCGCTCGCGGGCCGCCAGGATTGCACTGACACGGTCACCCAGATTCGGGCTCAAAGTAAGTTTGGTCGGCCAACATACAATGACATTGCCACATTCTTCCACATAGGCGTTGTCTGGTCTTTGCAGATCTGCCACATGTGGCTCTGCGCGATTGATGAAAAAGCTGTGCCAGCTTGCATCAGAAAAATCCACCCATGGGAACAGTGCCGATAATTCCTTATGAGCCATCGTCTGTTGGCTTTGCGCATCACGGTGCACGCCTGACTCGGCAATGTCACCGCCCAGATACCAGATCCATTCTCCGTCTCTGCTATCCAGGCTGGGATGCGATGTAATGGTCAAGCGCGGTGTCATCCCAAAGCTGTCACCAATGCAATGCAGATAAGCTGGTGTCGCGTGTTTTACGCGGACACTGACCATATGCAAAGGTCGTCTTTGCATGGCAGGTTTTTTGATGCCTGCTGGCGCTTGCCAATGTGCCAACAAGTCTTCATTACCTTCGCCTGCACACAAAATGATATGGGCTGCATCCACAACAATTTCCTGTGTGCCTCTCTGTATGCGCAAAAGGGTGTTCTGATGCCCGGTATCCTGGCTGGATTGCTCAAGTTGCACGTGATCACAATGCCGAATGTTTTGATGCCAACGGCTTGCCAGCGTCTGCAGCAGTGAAGGGGTATCCACAACAAAGTCGCTGAGCTTATAAACGGTGCCTCCGGGTTTGACCTTGTCACGGCTCATGGCTTCAGAAAAAAAAGCAGGGTACTCAGCCGGCGGCAGTGCATCAATTCGGCCGCGCAAGGCTTTGCTGCCCAGAAACGTTTTTAATCTGGAGCGCATACTGCCCGTGGACCACATGTAATAATGCTCAGACAAAATGCGGGTGCCACGTAAATCAACTTCACCACGGCCATCAAGGCAGGCGCGCCAGCGTTCTGGCATGCCGGCAATAGCGCTGCTGGCTGGGCTCAATACGCCGTTCAATGCATATTTTAAACCGCCGTGGATGATGCCTTGTGATGACAGGGTCTGCTTGTTGCCCAGACCATTTTTTTCCAATAGAACCACATCCATGCCTTGATTGCTCAGTCGGTCAAGCAGCCAGAGTCCTGCGATGCCGCCCCCTACAATCACAACTTGAACAGACGTTTTATGAATCAACTGGAAAAAGCCCTTTAGTTAGTTGCTACCTACAGCCAGTTACGCCGTTTGAAGTAATAAAGCAACCCGGCACCAATGCCGGCCATCAGCAACATGATCAGTGGGTATCCCCAGCGCCAATGTAATTCAGGCATGAATTCAAAATTCATACCGTAAACTCCGGCAATAAATGTCAGTGGCATAAAAATACTGGCAAATAGTGTGAGTGTTTTCATGGTCTCATTCAGACGCTGACTGCTCGATGACATATACAGATCGAGCATGCCAGCCAATAACTCACGCAGTGTTTCCATGTTGTCGATGATGTGGATACTGTGGTCGTACACATCACGCAGATACAGGCGGATATCGCGACTCAGAATAACACTTTCATCTCTGCTGAGACTGCTGAGAACTTCTCGCATGGGCCAGATTGCTTTTCGTAACAGCAGCATCTCACGCTTGTAATGGTGAATACGATTCAAAGTGCCTGCACCGGGTTGCTGTATGAGCTCTTCTTCAAGATCCTCGATGGCATCACCAAACTTTTCCAGCAGCAAAAAGTAGTTATCAACAACAGCATCAATCAGCGCATAGGCAAGATAGTCTGGCCCCAGTTCTCTGATCTTTTGTCCGGTGCGAATGCGACTTCGCACCCCATCAAAGACGGTTCCCGGCTGTTCACCAAATGACAGCAAATAGTTATCACCTACAATCAGACTGACTTGTTCATTGTGCAGGCTTTGTGTGCTCTCATTAAAACTGAGAACTTTGATGACAATGTAAAGATAGTCATCGTGAACTTCGATTTTAGGGCGATGGTCAGTATTAAGGATATCTTCCTGCACCAAAGGATGAATAGAAAAGCGCTCTCCAATGCTGCGGATGATGTCGGGATTGTGCAGACCGTCGATATTTATCCAACCGGTTTGATGTGCAAGCTGATCGTGTGCACATTCGCTGACATCAACTATCTCTTGTTCATGCACAGCGCTCTGGTCGTAACGTATATAGTGAATATCTGTCACGAGGTTGCTGATGTCCCCGATATGAACCAGTGTTCCGGGGGCTGCACCTACTTTTTTGCCACGCTTTTTAATCAGGCGTGGTTTGTGGTGTGTTGTGTGAGGCTTGGACATCGTGGTCAGCTGCTCCCAAAGTCAGAATTTGCACATAACGCAGAATCCTGCAATCATTCCTGCCGTTGTTGGGCTATGGTAGCACGCCGGCTTTCAGACCCGCACCACACCACCCGCCTGACGCGCACATTGACGTGATCAGACATGGGAACAGGGAATTTGTGAACAGAGCCTTCTATAATTTTGTATTTTATCTGCTACTGCCCGTTATTGTGCTGAGGCTTTTGTGGCGCGCCTTGTTTCTGCCGGCCCCTGCTTACGCTAAACGCTGGGGCGAGCGGCTCGGCTTTGTTGATCACGCCTTGGCCGAGCGCAGTGAAACAAAATGGATCTGGGTGCACGCTGCATCGGTCGGTGAGTCCGTTGCAATTTCCCCGTTGGTGCTGAAGCTGCGCCGTGAACGGCCGCAGTGGGGCATAGTTGTCACTACCATGACCCCCACAGGGTCTGAACGCATTGATGAATTATTCGGACACGATGTGTGCCACGTCTATGCCCCTTACGACTATGCAGGGGCGGTCAAACGTTTCCTGAAAAGCTTCAAACCAGCCTTGGTCATCCTGGTAGAGACTGAGTTGTGGCCAAATCTGGTGCACTACAGCAAAAAAAGTGGCGCACGCATTATGGTGGCAAATGCCAGACTCTCCGAAAAATCCTATCTCGGTTACGAAAAATTTGCTGCGCTTGGTAAACCCATGCTCAAACAGATTGATTGTATTGCTGCACAGGCTGAAAGTGATGCGCAACGATTTGAAAGACTGGGAGTATCTGCAGCAAAGATCAAAATTACCGGCAGCATCAAGTTTGATATCGATTTGCCAGTGGCCTTGCCGGAGTTGAGTGCCGCCATGCGGGCGCGAATCGACGGAGAGCGACCTATATGGATTGCCGCCAGTACGCGTGAAGGCGAAGATGAAAAAGTTTTGTCCGCACTGCGTCTGGTGCAAAAACAGATTCCTGATGTGCTGCTGGTCTTGGTTCCGCGCCATCCAGAACGATTTCCCAGTGCCGAGCGATTATGTGAAAAAGAGCAACTGGGTGTTGTTCGCCGAAGTAGCAATCAGCGGGTGGACGCTCAGACCTCCGTGTTTCT
>JAUSPW010000543.1 GCA_030652635.1 Pseudohongiella sp.
GCAGGCAAAATAACCAAGGTCCTGGTTGGCGAAGGACATGACGTCCAAGCTGGCCAGTGCCTGATATGGCTTGAACAACAGAAAGGGGCTAACGATGACTGACATAGTAAATTTGAGCATAGCAGAAGTGCACGACGCTTATGCCAATGGACGGGAAACGCCCGAATCTTTAATTGCCAAGCTTCGCACCCAGGCTCTGACCCAAGGTCAGTTTAACGCATGGATTCACTTGTTAAGTGAAGAGGAGCTCCAAGTCTATTTGGATGCCCTCAAACTCAAACCCATAGAAGAATCTCCACTTTGGGGCATTCCTTTTGCGATCAAAGACAATATCGACCTTAAAAATGTACCAACCAGCGCCGGCTGCGAAGCATTTACTTACATGCCAGAGCAATCGGCAACGGTTGTTGAGCTGCTTATTGATGCCGGTGCCATACCACTGGGCAAAACCAACCTGGATCAATTTGCTACCGGCCTTGTGGGCACTCGTTCTCCTTTTGGTGAAGGCAAGAACGTCTTTAACCCGGACTATATCAGTGGCGGCAGCAGTGCGGGGTCCGCCATTGCAACAGCGCTAGGTCAGGTCTCTTTTGCGCTTGGTACTGATACTGCTGGGTCAGGGCGAGTACCTGCTGCTTTTAACAATTTGATCGGTCATAAACCGACTAAAGGCCTGCTGAGTACCTGCGGAGTAGTGCCTGCATGTAAGTCTTTAGACTGTGTGTCCATTTTTGCGCTTACCACAGAAGACGCCGTACGGGTGTTGGACGTCGCAACGCTCGCAGATGACAACGATCCCTACTCACGGAAAAACATCGCGTTCAATACGCAACCCTATTGGAGTGATAAAACACCGGGAGCCTTTCGCTTCGGAATTCCTGATCAACTTGAGTTTGATGATGTGCGGGCAGAAGAATTGTTTCATATTGCTTGCCAGCAGCTTGAGGCGCTTGGAGGCCAATCCGTCAAAATTGATTTTGAGCCTTTCATGAAGACAGCACGTCTGCTATATGAAGGTCCCTGGGTAGCAGAGCGTGCATGGGCAACACAAGATGTTAGCCCCAGTGCAATGCTACCGGTAATTCAGGACATCCTGGCGACAACAAAAAAATTTACGGTAACCGATGTATTTGATGCGCAGTATAAACTGCAAGCTTTAAAACGAGTCTGCGATCGCGAACTGGATAAAGTTGACTTTGTAGTGACGCCAACAACCCCCACTTGCTATCTCAGGTCTGAGGTAGCACAACAACCCGTTGCACTTAATTCCAGGCTTGGCACCTACACGAATTTTATGAATCTGCTCGACTACGCTGCCACTGCAATCCCGGTTGGACGATTGAGTTCGCAAGTCAGTTGGGGAGTGACTTTGTTCGGCAAAGCCTTTACCGATATTCGCTTGTTGAGTTTTGCCGGAGCATTACAGCGGCAACTCAATCTGCCCTTAGGCGCCACGCCACACACCTTGCCACCGCAATCGGTAAAACCCGCCCGTGCTGCGCCTGCGGAGTCAGTTGCAGTTGTTGTGTGTGGTGCCCATTTATCGGGACAGCCGCTAAATTGGCAATTACAGGACCGCGGCGCCACACTGAAAATGAAAACCCGTACAACCCAGGCCTATGCCTTGTTCGCACTGCCGGACGGAAAGCGCCCCGCGCTTGTTCAAAAAGAAGCCGGCTCTGCCATTGAAGTGGAAGTCTGGCAATTGCCGATGGCAGAGTTTGGCAGTTTTGTAGCGGGTATTCCGTCGCCACTTGGAATAGGCAAGGTAGCTCTGGAAACAGGAGAATGTCTTCCGGGTTTTATTTGTGAAGAAGGTGGGATTGCTGATGCTCAAGACATATCACATTTTGGTGGGTGGAGAGCCTATCTGGCGTTTCGCTCCACCCAGACATTAGAAAAGGTGTGATCTTCAGGTTTCGAGTTAAATTTTGAAAAGGAGAGATCAATGACTCAAACTGTAAGGGAAAAAATTCAGTCATTGAACGCAGTCAGATTTTCATCACTGACCGCTTTGCTGCTCTTTGCACAGGGGAGTTATGCCCAAGCCGCCACCGATCTCACTCATGTCCAGTGGGTCCACGGGGCGCAGGACTGCGAGGCGGCGCGGGCAGAGCCGGGTTATGTGCAATGGCAGCAAATGCGCTACCAGGGCAACACCATCATTTTTCGACAAAACAAGTGTTCCAATTATGAAGCGCCATTCGTCTATCTTTTCATAGGTGCTGACAGGTCGCTGCTGATCGATACGGGTGCCACCGAAGAAGGCGGCGCCAGCTTGCTTGCTGCTGTCAGGAATATCACTCAGTTACCGCTTATTGTTGCCCACTCCCATGGTCACGGTGATCATGTCAGGGGAGATTCAGCCTTTTCAGGCCAGGAAGACACGATTGTTGTCGGTAGGGGCGCTGATGCCGTGCAGGCATTCTTCGGTTTTGAAAATTGGCCGGAGGAGCAAGCCGAGCTTGAACTGGGAGACCGCACAATAATACTTCTGCCTATCCCTGGTCATACAGACGATGACCTGGGCTTTTACGATCCGGTATCGCAGTTTGTTGTCACTGGCGACACCGTTTATCCGGGAAGGTTGTATGTCAGAAATTGGTCAAGTTATCGTGCCAGCATCGCCAGGCTCAACACATGGATACAGGAAAAGCCGGTGTCTCACGTCTTGGGAACACATATTGAAATGACCGCAGAGGCAAACGTCGACTATCCAATTGGAACTACCTACCAGCCAGATGAGCACCCACTACCTTTGGCACCTTCTGCTGTCCTCAAGTTACATGAAACCCTCATGTCGCTGGAGGTTCCCGAAAGAACCTACCTAGGCAGTTTCATCATCTGGCCAGTGGAATGACGAGTAAAACTTAGAGCGCGTCCCAGGTGGCCCAGTCGATAGTTCTTCCTGGATAGGCCACATTCGAAAATGGCCAGCTTTGCTCTATCCACATCTGTGTCCATTCGAAAAGTATCGCATCAAATCCTGCATCAAAATCGGCCTGCGTGACCCACATTGTAACCTCGGCGTCATATCCCGGTTTGCTGCTTGGTCTGACATAGACACTGCCCATTTCTCGCTCACCATCCTCTGTGAGTACGCCGTAGGCGAAAGATTCACGTCGTTCGAAACGGCCTTGCTCATTCAACATGTCCTGCATAGCCTCTTCAGCAGTGATGCCTTCACGAGGCCAGCTCCCAGTGCGGGAAAACGTCTTTTGCAGATGATCAATCGATGACATGTAAGCGGCGTAGTCGAGATCCACGAGTTCCGGACCAAGGGGTACCAGCTCGAAGCCCCAGCCCCCGACAAGAACCGAAGGCTTGAACGCTTCCGGAATAAACGCGTCATCTGCAGCCGCTAGTTCCTTCATAGTATCCAGGAACTGTTTGTACTGTCTGTAAGCTTCAGTCATGGCCCGGGAGCAGTCCCCGGGTGTATCACGCACGCCATCAGTACGCTTACAGGGCCCCTCCATCACCTCAGGCATATTTTCCCGAACCCACACGCCGGCATCGCGGTAAATGGGTTGATCATTGGAGCTGGTATCGACATTAACAAGAACGCCATCTTCAAATGTCAGATGAAAGGTATCTGTAACATCAAACCCTGTCTCAAGAGCCTGCACCAGGTCATCCTGCACGGTGATGGGACAGGCTATCACGCCTCCTTCTGCAGGAGCACACGGCGGACGAACCAGTACCTTGTAATTGAGCCCTTCAGCCGAGGTCTGGTAGCCAAGGATACCCGCAGCGGAATCACCCGCCTCACTGAGAAATGATTGCAACCTGCTCGCATCAAACGAATAGAACGCATCGATCATTCCTTCCGCCTTTTCAAGGTTTGCGGCCAGTTCTGTTTTTTCAGGTTCTGTTGCCATCTCTGTGGTCACCTCCGCATCATTGGAACAAGCAGCCAGACCAAACAAACACAGTGTAGAAACTGCTGCTCGTTTCTTTAATGACCTGTACATAGAAAATTCTCCTTATTCAGTTCTGAATCCAGTAACTGTTGCACCAAATCGGTACGGCCGCCGCAGCTTGTGGAGGTTGGGCAAGGTTTTTCCATCCTCGGAAACCACCAGGCTTTTGTATATATCTCCCGAGATATCACTGTCAGAATAGGTTTTTGCACCCGGCGTGATGGCAATAGAATCGCCAATACTCGCCACATCCACAGTCAGCAATTTGAGCTTGGTGCTCATGATAGTTCATCTCAATAGCACAACTGCGCAGCAAGGAAAGTGCCAATAGGAACGGTATTGGTTAAATGGGCATGTAAGCGCATGATTACGGTTTTTTTGAAACCGTTCATGCTTTATTGGCTGCACTATAAGAAACCAATACCCATTTTTTGGATTCAATTTGGTGCGATTTTGAAAATTGTTTAAATAAAGAATCTGCTTCGTACTCATGCAATGAGCCATGTCTGGCGAAGGTGGGACCTTGCCAGTGCGTTGTTTGATGATGAGTTGGGAGCCTGTCGATTATTCGTGGCTACGAATCCATCATGCCGGGTGCGCACTAACTCAACGCAATCAACTCAATCCAAAAAGTTCACATACACCGCATTGGACATCAACAACACCTTGCCCTGCGTAGAAACAACCTCAGCACGCAGCCACTCAGATTCCCCGGTCGCCTGCAATGTAATGGTCGTTTCCAGCAGATCATCATCGCGCACATAATCAAGTTCAACATTCACAAGCGCACCGTTGTGATAGAGCGCAAACGTAGCATCAGGCGTATTCTGCGCACTGACCGTCACACGAATATCGTCACCTGCAGCAACCACTAGCGTCTCACCCATCAATGCGTGTTCTCCGCCGGCCTCAGCGCGTAATTCAACAAATCGATCTGCGGAGCCTTCAAGATCAATAAATGCACGGCCACTGCGTAAACCCTCAAGCAAATCCTGTTGAGATAATGTTCTAGCAAAAACCACCGTTGTCACCTCTCCAATGGCAGTGCGTCGCCCGCTGTCACTGCGCAAGTCCGCATTGTGATTATCGGAACCGGCGATTGCGGTTACTTTATGCCCGGTATTTAACAGATTTTCCCAAAACGGGATGCCAGACAACGGACTCTTCAGCAGACCGGCACCGCTGTCGATGACACTACCATTCACCACTTCCACTGCATCAATCAGCGAATAATCTGTCTCTGCAATCCAGCCACAGCCCATGCAAACTTCTCCCGAGGGCAACCCGGGATGGTTGATGTAAACAAAAGCGCCCAGTTGGGACGCCGCTTGCAGGACTGAATTTATCTGATGATCGCGCACCCGAAAGTCGATAAATTCCGTGGTGCCAAAAATATTCGCGTGGCCATAAAAGGTGGTAATTTCGCGTCCGCTCATCAGCACGGTCTGGTCAAACGCCATTTGCAATTCATTCAGACTTTGATGGTGAGAAAGCGTGTTGTGTTCGGTGACAGCAACAAAGTCCAGATTGCGCTCAACAGCGGCTTCTACCGTCTTATAAACCGGGCAGGGGCCATTGCTGCCGCTTTGACGCAGACAACTGCCGTCACTGTGTGCGGTGTGTGTATGCAACTCTCCGCGATACCAATCTGCGTTGTCATTTAAAGGAGAGGGCGCAAAGCCTTTGCTGTTTGCGGACATGCCGAATTCAAGAACAACCTCGGCACGGTAGTTGGCAACAGTGTCTGTACGGATATTTGGAATGCCCAGAATCAGCGTCCACTCGCCAGCAGGCAAGGGACCAGGCAAATAGGAGAGTGTTGCATCGGTTTCCGCCAGACTGAAAGTGGCTTTGTTACCGCCACTCCAGCCGCGAAAACGATGCGGATCAAAAATACCCAGATCAACAACAGTTCGGTTTTCCCTGTCATAACTGACGTTGACAGTGATACGTTTTACACCGGCAGGCACATCAAAAGGTACTTCCTTGTAACTCTCATGGTCCGCCCCAGTGAGTTGCCCGGCTAGCTCCAGCACAATGTCGGGACTGTCAGCCGTTGTTGCCATTTGAGTGCTTAGCAAGACAAGAGCCAGTGCCAAACGCACAAACCATTCTCGAATCAACATGCTGCCCACCCTCTACAGAAACTATCAGGCAAGCATACGCTGACCCGTTTTTTAGTTCACCTCAACAAAGATCGGATTTGAATAGAACCACAGATCCTGCCAGGGATCTTCACCACGCGGATCTATCTCCGGCTCTAGCTCAGTGGTATTGGTGCCTCGAACTCGCAGGTAAATCGGTGCGGACACTGAGGCCAGTGTGTACGACATGGCAAAGCAGCCGTTTTCTGCTCGCCAGTCATCCGCATCAAAACGTTCAACAACACGAGTACCAGCAGTAGAGGATGTTGTTGGGTCATCAAACACACCCGTGACATCACCCACAATCAGATCGACCCGCTCAACAACAGGTGAATCACCATTGGCATTTGGGGATGAAGGTTGACAGAAATTGATGTCGACGCTGACTGACGAATTTCTGCTGACGCTGAGCGTGCCACCAATATCGGTAGAATTATCAGCCACCGACGCGGTAAACCCGAGTTCAGAAATCAAATCACCCGTGGTGACAAACACGCGACCCTGGCGGAAAGACTCCAGAATCGAATGGTGATCCTTTTGCGCTTTGATGTAGGTTTTTGAATACTCGCCAGGCCAGAAATCTGAACCCCCTTCACGCCAGTGCACATGGCTGTCGGAGTTGGCGGTGATCCACCAGTGCCGCCCTTCAGCGAGCATAGAGTCCCAGAATCCACCCAGCTGAGCGGTCATCTGATCAAAACCACCCATGGTTGGAAAGCGACCATATCCACCGCGCGCAGCATCGCTGTTGTCGTTCTCGGCTGCGCTGGTCATTGGACGTTGACGCAAGGCAGCCGCCTGATGCCCGGGTGAACCTTCCATGCCCACTGCAATATTGGGCGCAACACTGTTCCATGCTCTAAGCTCTGCGGGTGTTGTTGTGCCATACACAGCCAGATCCGTTGCTGAGCGTGACGGATGATGCGCGATCAACAACGGTGCTGGGGACAACTGTGCCATGGCACGTAATGCGTCCAGCATGCGTGGTTCGGTATCCCAGCTTTCATCTGCCGGCCAAGGTTCACGCTTGGCGAAGCTAGACTCTATGCCAAAAAGATAGTCAGCCTCATGATCGGAATACGGCACAATAATGCTGGAGTGGTCGGCCGCAGGCGTGTCAAATTCCATACCATAAAACAACATCACCTCAGGGACAGCCTGCCGCGCCTGAAGCAGCTCTGGGTACGCATAGTCCCGATTGACTTTGGAGTGATTGGGTCCGCCGTGATCCGTGCTCACCATCCAGTCAAGACCGTAATTTCTGGCCATCAGAGCATTCATCGGAATAGGGTAGATGGCATCGCCTGCCAGCACCGGAGTGGGCGGGTTAGTTTCCTGATTCCAGCCCACGCTGTATCGGCTGTGAACATGGTGATCACCCGCCAACCAACGCTCCTCAGTGTCCTGACTGCCGCTGATTGAAGCGCTGTTGGTAATCAGAAAAGCGGTGGTTGATGTGATAACCAACGCTGAGCCTATCACTTGATACGTTTTCATAGGGTTGCTCCCGGCATCAATGCGCGTGGTCCAGATCAAGTTCTGTATGACTGTTGCCGCCCCAGCAACTGGAGCCTGTTCGTTCTTCCGGATTGGTACACAAGCGTTGTGGTGTGTCAGGACGTTTGTCGGTCACGCGTTTGCTGCCGTCTACAAGGCGCTCGATATCAAATGCATCATACAGTTGTCCGGTGACTGTGCGCGCCTGATAGATTATTTTCTCTGGCGTAAACTCTATAACCTGAAACAACTGTGTGTCTTCAGCCAACCTGTCCATGGTCTCGGGTGCTGAATCGCCGATCATATACATTTTTGGGCCAGACACCGAGACCACATACATGGGGCCCGCGCCGTTCAATTGACCAGAAGCGCCTGATGCCACATTTTCTCCGCGACCATAGGTGTGGTCATGTCCTTGCAGGACCAGATCAACATTAAACTCATCAAAAATCGGCTGCCAGTGTTCGCGCAAGCGCGGATTATCTCTGCCAAGTGACACAGAAAACATCGGGTGATGATAGGTGACCACCGTCCAGTTATTCGGGTTGTTGCTCAGCGTTTCACGCAACCAGGCGGCCTGAATCTGCAGCATTTCGTCGCTCTGCAAGGCCTGCTGGGAATCCAGCGTGATGTAGCGCACGCCTTGATAGTCCATATAAAAAACGGTACTCATCAACTCAGCAGGGCCGTTGCCTGCTGCCGGCAAATGCACGGGCCATTGCGGGATCAGCAACCGAGGACCTGACTCCTGAGCCCGGTATTCGTGGTTACCCGGCGCAGCGACGTTAACAATCATACTGTTGATAAAACTGCCGGCATCAAACCATTCACCCCATTCATCATCATGGTTGTCACCGGCACTGGAGTTGACCAGGTCGCCTGCATGCACCATCACTTGCGCTCTGGGTGCGGTGCTGAAGGCTTCACGAATCACCCGGGAGAAATGCGCTTTAACGGCGTTCTGTGCATCACCAAAATAAATGGCGGTATGTGGGGCAGTATCATCCGATGCCGTGCGAAACTGAAACCACTCGCTCCAGGTTTCATCCCCTCTGACTCTGTAAGCGTACAGGGTGTCAGGCGCCAGGTTTTCGAATACCACCTGATGATGTCGGCCTTCACCGTTCATGGTGTCCAGCGTTGAATTTTTGCCTTTCACAAGTTCGGCAGTCAGATGCAGGGCAGGGGAGTCACCGGCTATGCTGATTTGCGCGTAACTATCAGTGACCGCAGCATGCGTTCGCCAACTGACGGATTGGGTGATTGCCGGGTTTTGTGTGGCGGTCAGTATGATTCTGTCCGGAAAAGCATCCGGCTGGTAGGGGTTCTGACCGGCCGGTACCAGCGTGTTCTGGCCATGAACAGGGCTGCATAGAATCGCAGCCAGTAATAAGCAGTAGGGTTTGTTGATGCGGTAAAAGCCGGTCAAACGCGCATAAATTGAAGGCATGATGGTGATTCTTCCTTTGTCAGAATCCACACATCCTAGTGTGCTTAAATGACAGATTTACGAATCACCTGGAATCAGCCGATCAAAAAATACCCTGGCTCCTTAAATATTCTTCATAGTTACCTTTGAAGTCGATCAGTCCAGCAGGCTGCATATCAATAACGCGTGTGGCCAGGGAGCTCACAAACTCGCGGTCATGACTGACAAAAATCAGCGTGCCAGGGTAATTCTCCAGCGCAAGGTTCAATGCCTCGATTGACTCCATATCAAGGTGGTTGGTGGG
>JAUSPW010000045.1 GCA_030652635.1 Pseudohongiella sp.
TGGTTGATGATGGCGTCGATAGCAACGGCTGTTTTACCGACCTGACGGTCTCCAATGATCAACTCTCGCTGGCCACGACCAATTGGCACCATCGCATCAATTGCTTTCAGACCAGTCTGTACTGGCTGATCAACAGACTTACGAGCAATTACACCGGGAGCAACTTTCTCAACCGGGGAGGTCAGTTTTGCATTGATGGCGCCTTTACCGTCGATTGGGTTACCCAAAGCGTCAATAACACGGCCTTCCAGTTCCGGGCCGACGGGTACTTCGAGAATGCGGCTTGTGCAACGGCAGGACTGGCCTTCTGCCAACCCTTTATAGTCACCCAGCACAACAGCACCTACGGAGTCACGCTCCAGGTTAAGTGCCATACCGAACAGGCCACCTTCAAACTCAATCATCTCACCGTACATAACATCGGCAAGGCCATGAATACGAACGATACCGTCAGAAACGCTGACGATAGTACCTTCGTTTTTTGCCTGCACAGAAACGTCGAGACTATCGATTCTCTGTTTAATAATTTCACTGATTTCTGACGGATTCAGTTGTTGCATGCTTTTTCCCTCATTCCCAGATGTTCTAGGAACTCAATGATTCGGCTAATTTGTTCAGTTTTCCACGAACAGAATTGTCGATGACAGTATCTCCTGCTCGTATGACTACGCCCCCGATAAGCTGCCTGTTCACCGTGCTGTGCAGCTTGACTGTGCGGTCCAGACGCTTTTCCAGCGCCGCGGTCAGACTTGCTACCACCGCGTCACTGAGTGCATACGCCGTAGACACTTCGACGTCGATGCTTTTTTCGCGAGCGTCTTTCAGCGCGTCAAAAAGTTCTGATATCTGAGGAAGCAAGGCGAGCCGGCGGTTTTCAGCCAGCAGCCTGACCATGTTGCTGCCTTTGCTGGAGACAGCGTCTCCGCAGATAAACAGCAATGCATCAGACTGCTTTTCAGCAGTCAGGGCCGGGCTTTTCAACAGTTCGCTGATTTTTGTCTGTGACGTAACCGCCGCCAGTGTTTTCAGCATGTGTGACCATTGAGCCAGAGCGTTATCTGCCGCAGCGACTTCAAATGCTGCGTTTGCGTAAGGCCGCGCTAATGTTATTGACTCTGCCATCGTATGTTCGCCTATAACTCAGAAGCGAGTTTTTTAACCAGCTCTTCGTTTGCTGCCTGATCGACGGATGTCTCGAGAATCTTCTCAGCACCAGCGATAACAATTGCGGCGACTTGCGTACGCAACGCTTCGCGGGCCCGCTGAACTTCCATCTCAATTTCTGCTCTGGCGCCCGCGATTAAACGCTGACCTTCGTCGCGTGCTTTGTCTTTGGCTTCATCAACAATCTGACTGGCACGTTTATTTGCCATATCAATGATTTCAGCACTTTTGACCTTCGCGTCGCGAAGCTCATCAGCCGCTTTGTTCTGCGCCAAATTCAGGTCGCGCTGCGCTCGGTCAGCCGCTTCCAGACCATCAGCAATCTTTTTCTGTCGTTCTGACAATGCAGTGATGATTGGTGGCCAAACATACTTCAGACAGAACCAGACAAAGACAGCAAACGCTATCGATTGGCCGATAATGGTTGCATTTAGATTCATGGTGTTACCTCTGCGTAAGTTATCCGCTGGCTTGAAAATCGATTCAAGCGTTTGGTTAACCGAGGAAAGGGTTTGCGAAGATCACCAGGAAAGACACACCCACGCCGATGATCGAGATTACGTCGACGAAACCAGCAACCAGGAAGAACTGTACTTGCAGTTTTGGTGCAAGTTCTGGCTGACGTGCTGAGCTTTCAATCAGCTTGCCACCCAGATTGCCGAATGCAACCGCTGTGCCAGCACCGCAAAGACCAAAAATGAGGGCGATTGCGATAACAGAAAATGCCTGAATAGTTTCCATTTTTTTCTCCAAGATTTAACAAAAGGTCTAACAATAAAAGGTTAAGGGTTTAGTGAGCCTCGGGCTTCGAGTGTGCCTGGTTCAGATAGACAATTGTCAGCATCATGAACAGATACGCTTGCAAAGTGATGATGAGGATGTGGAACACCGCCCATGCAAAATGCAGTGGTAGCTGATAAAAGCCAACCATCGCAATCACCATGAAGATCATTTCGCCAGCGAACATGTTGCCGTAAAGTCGCAGCGCCAGAGATACCGGCTTGGCAAGAAAACTGGGGATTTCCATTATGAGGTTGAGCGGTAGCGCCCATTTTCCAAAAGGATGGAAGGCGAATTCACCAAGAAACCCACCCATGCCTTTGATTTTGATGCTGTAGTAGATAACAAGGATGAACACGCTGATAGAGAAGCCGGCCGTAATATTCAGGTCTGTTGTTGGAACAGCTTTGAAATAAAGATGACTGTCCTGAGCAACCACCTGGGCCAACAGAGGGATCCAGTCAACAGGAACCAGATCCATGAGGTTCATCATGAATATCCAGCAGAATATGGTAAGCGCCAGTGGGCCGATCAATTCATTGCGAGCAAAGAAAGTGCTTTTTACGGTGGTTTGAACCATCTCGATAATAAATTCAACCGCGTTTTGCAACTGACTGGGTATGCCTGACGTGGCACGACGGCTTACGAAATAGAACAAGCCCATAAAAATCACGCCCAACAGCAAGGACATGAGCATGGAGTCGACGTTTATCGCCCAGAAACCCATCGCGTCAGCTTCTTCAACAGAATGAGCGATCCCCCAGGTACCGTCGGCTTTTTGGCCGAATCTGAGAAAACCAAGGTGGTGGGCAATGTATTCTGTGCCACTTTCGTATTCAGGCATTGTGAAGCCTGTTGAATTTGCATCTGCCATGAGTAGATAGTTTTCTTGTCAGTTTGCCGATTTTACGGGTTGTACCGGTCAGGTTTGCTTATGCGGACAAACACAAGCACGCCTGTTATGTGTACCAGAACAAATCCTGAAAATAATGCCACTATATTCAGTGGGTTAACAAAGATAAAACACAATGCAAAGCCCGCACTTACCGACACCAGCTTTAATACTTGGCCGGTGTATAACTCTTTAACAATTTTTTGTGCCGCCCTGGCGCCCCGGTATTTAAAAACACGACTCGCAAACAACGCGCCGGGTAAAGCTGAAAGCAAACCACCGATCAGTAATGAATACGCACTGACCCAGCCTGACAGCATTAATACGGCGAGTGACGCGGCCAATATCAACATCAACTGGTAGGCAGTAACTTTATATATGGGAGGAGCTTTTATACTTGACATCGATTCGATTTGTCGTCAAAAGCTCTCTTGTTATTGGCATCCATTCCCTTTTCGAGGTGCGCATTATATGGATTAAATGCCAGCCGATCAACACGATATTGCTCACTGTTTACTTGATATGAGCAAGTATTCCGTCTAATTCGTCCAAGCTGTTGTACCTGAGTGTTACCTTGCCAGATCCTTTGCTTGAATGTTGAATCTCCACCTTTGCACCAATCCGTTCCGAAAGTGACTCTTCCAGCCGGCTGATATCCGGATCTGTTCGACTAGTTTCTTGTTTTTCAGTGGGTTTTGTATCTAACAACTTACGAACCATTGCCTCTGTTTGCCGGACAGACAAACCTTTGCCGGCAACTGCTTTGGATGCTTCGCTTTGTTGTTCTGGTTGCAATCCTAACAAGGCTTTAGCATGGCCCATCTCGATATCGCCACGTTCAAGCATTAATCGTACGTCATGATTTAACGACATCAATCGAAGAAGATTAGTCACCGTCGTTCTAGATTTACCTACGGCTTCTGCCACCTCTTGTTGAGTAAGGCTGAACTCTTCTTGCAGCCTTTTAAGCGCCATTGCCTCTTCAATCGGGTTGAGATTTTCTCTTTGAATATTTTCTATCAACGCCATTGCGATTGCTGACTCATCACCAACCAGTCGAATGACCGCAGGAATAGTATCCAACCCAGCTATCTGAGTTGCGCGCCATCTTCTTTCCCCGGCGATAATTTCAAATCGGTCGCCGTGAACAGGTCGCACTACTATCGGCTGCATTACGCCTTGAACCCTTATTGAGTCCGCAAGCTCCTGCAAAGCTTCTTCATGCATATCTGTTCGAGGTTGGTATTTCCCTCGTTGAATCAAATCGATTGGAAGGTGCCTTAGTTCACTATCTACAAGCCCATTGGAGGAGGTATCCGAGGCTGCCAGCGCTTGTGCTTCATTGGCTTTGGCCGCAATGCCACCAAGAAGCTTATCCAGACCCCGACCTAGTTTTTTCTTTCCTGACATGGTGTTGCCTTGTAATAAACTATATTTTTAAGCGCCAGCGCGCTGTTCTTGACGCCTGATCATCTCGCCAGCCAACGCAAGATACGCCAGCGCGCCCCGAGATTGTCGGTCATATTGCAAAACGGGCAAGCCATAACTTGGAGCCTCTGCCAGCCTGACATTTCTTGGCACAACGGTCCTGTATACCCGATCACCAAAATGAGTGAATAATTGTCCGGATACCTCAACTGTAAGTTTGTTGCGAGGATCATACATGGTGCGCAAAATGCCTTCTATCTTCAAATCGGGATTGTGCGTCGCACTGATAGCCGAAATGGTATCAACCAGTGCAGATAAGCCCTCCAAAGCATAGTACTCACATTGCATTGGAATGATGACCCCTTGTGCCGCTACCAGAGCATTCAGCGTCAACATGTTGAGAGAAGGAGGGCAATCGATAACAATAAAGTCATATCGGTCGGCAATAGACAGCAATATGTTTTTAAGTATTCTCTCTCTGTGACTCATATCCAGAAGCTCTATCTCAGCAGCAACCAGATCTCCGTTGGCTGGCAACATATCAAAACCAGCTTCAGGTGCTGTTACTCTGGCATCGTCAAAACTGCACTCACCCATCAACAGGTCATAGATAGAGAATTCAAGGTCTGCCTTGTCAACCCCACTTCCCATGGTGGCGTTTCCCTGTGGGTCCATATCAACCAGCAGAATTCGACGTTTTGTTGCCTGTAATGACGCAGCCAGATTGACAGAAGTTGTTGTTTTGCCCACTCCACCTTTCTGATTGGCTATAGCGATAATTCGTGTCACCTGATCCACCTGAGCTATGTCACTACCTGTTACCGGCATTGAGTTTCTGTTTTTTTAGCGTGTTTTAGCAAGTTCTATGAAGTGTCTTGCTCCATCTAAATCAGGAATTTGCAGTTCGTGTGATCGGACAATTTGCCAACTGCTAGGCAGTTCAGCAATTTCCTCTGTGGGAAATTGCCCCTTCATTGCAATCAGACGTGTGTTTGCATCAGCAACCTTTTCACAACCTGATGCAAAGTCTACAAGGGATGCAAACGCTCGGCTCACGACAATATCAACTTGCCGGTTACTTTGGTAGTTTTCGATGCGCGAGTTTGCAACCTCAACATTTTTAATACCCAGCTCGAGGCAGGCCTGAAATACAAATCGTGTTTTTTTCCCGTTACTATCCAAAAGCAGGAAATCAGTATCTGGCATACAAATCGCCAGCGGGATTCCTGGAAGGCCTGGTCCTGTCCCAACATCGAGCACGGTAAAGGGTTTTGTTGGCGCAGTTAGCCTATGTTCACGCAGCAAAGGCATCAAACTCAAACTGTCTAGTAGATGCCGAGACAGCATCTCCGCAGGGTTACGTACCGCTGACAGGTTAAACGCTTTGTTCCACTTGTTGAGCAAAGCAAGAAACTGTAGCAAAGAACTGATTTCCGTGTCTGAAAGAACAACACCAAGAAATCCGGCCCCCTGCTTCAATTGTTTTGAGTACTGATTAAAGTCCAGTGCTGTTTCTGACATATCAAGCAGTTTTCTGTGCTCTGACAGATTGATATTTTTTCAAATAAATCAATAACAAAGAAACGGCAGCCGGCGTTATTCCAGGAATTCTGGAAGCCTTGGCTATCGAATCTGGTCTGGCTTTCAGCAGCTTCTGTTTGAGTTCGTTGGAAAGACCCTCAATGTGCTGATAGTCAAAATCCTCTGGCAAGGCTGTATTTTCCTGTCGTTTGAGTTTCTGAATATCCTCTTCTTGTCTATTTATATATCCTTGATATTTAAGTTGAATTTCAATTTGTTCAGACACCAGAGGATCAATCTCTGGCAATTCGGCCGATGTTCCTTTTAAAGCTTCTTCCATCTGCTTGTAATTAACATCCGGACGTGAAAGCAGATCTGCGAAGCTATATTCTCGTGTGATCGGTTTTTCCAATAATGGGTTCAAAGCATCAGCTCTATCTGACCCAGGCTGTACCCACATGTTTTTTATTCGTTGTAACTCTGTGGTGATACTGACTTGTTTAGTGCAGAAAGCACTCCATCGAATATCATCGACTAATCCTAAATCACGGCCGATGGCCGTCAGGCGCAGATCAGCGTTATCTTCCCTGAGCAGCAAGCGGTATTCTGCGCGACTTGTAAACATACGATACGGTTCATTGGTGCCTAAACTTATCAAATCGTCAACTAATACACCAATGTAGGCCTGGTCCCGACGGGGACACCAACTGTCGAGTTCTTTAGCTGCCAGTGCTGCGTTGATACCTGCCAACAAACCTTGCGCAGCTGCTTCCTCATAACCGGTTGTGCCATTGATCTGGCCAGCGAAATACAAGCCTTTTATAAATTTGGTTTCCAAAGAGTAACGTAAATCTCTGGGGTCAAAATAATCGTACTCAATAGCATACCCTGGCCTGGTTATATGGGCTTTTTCAAAGCCTTTGATTTGTCGCACCAGTTCAATCTGCACATCAAACGGTAGACTTGTAGAAATGCCATTGGGATAAAGCTCATGTGTCGATAACCCTTCTGGTTCAACAAAAATCTGATGTGAGGTTTTGTCTGAAAACCGCATGACTTTGTCTTCAATAGACGGGCAATAACGCGGCCCCAAACCTTCAATAACCCCGGTATACATGGGTGAGCGATCTAATCCACCACGTATGATGTCATGTACTTTTTCGTTGGTGTTTGTGATGTAACACGGCACTTGACGGGGATGATCATCAACTTTTCCAAGAAAAGACATCACAGGCAGAGGTGTATCGCCTAACTGCTCCAGCATCACAGAAAAATCAACTGAGCGAGCATCAATACGAGGCGGTGTTCCGGTTTTCAGACGACCAACATTAAACGGCAGTTCTCGCAAACGTTGAGCGAGTTTGATTGATGGTGGATCCCCGGCCCTGCCACCTGCTGAATTTTCTAATCCTATGTGGATTTTTCCGCCAAGAAACGTTCCTGTTGTTAAAACCACCTGCGGCGCAAAAAAACGTACGCCCATTTGAGTTATTACACCGGCAACTTTGTCCTGTTCAATAATCAAATCGTCAGCTGCTTGTTGAAAAATATCCAGATTTTCTTGATTTTCCAGCATGTTGCGAACAGCAGCCTTATACAAAGCTCTATCTGCCTGCGCCCTGGTTGCTCTTACCGCAGGTCCTTTGCTGCTGTTCAAAATTCTAAATTGAATACCAGCAAGATCGGCTGCCTTAGCCATAGCGCCACCCAAGGCATCAATTTCTCTGACCAGATGACTTTTGCCAATACCACCAATGGCCGGATTACAAGACATCTGACCGAGAGTTTCGATGTTATGGGTCAGCAATAGCGTTTTCACTCCCATACGGGCAGCGGCTAACGCTGCCTCGGTGCCAGCATGCCCACCACCAACAACAATCACGTCATAACGCTTGGTATAGTCCATAACAGAACTTCTTAAAAATAAAAGGGTTTTTCAAAGGTGCTCAAGTATAAGCGCTGATAGCGAAAATTGAAGTCTTTATCCTGAAAATATCCACAAGTAGGGTTTATGTCTTTTTAGTAATCATTAAATTAGTATTTTTATAAGAATATAGATAAATACTTAATGATGTTATTACTAATAGTAAACACTTTTTCTGTAGATAAGGTGTTTTTTACATTATAAAACAAAGATATATAGCCGGTATAAACCAGTGGAGAAGCTATTGTGAAGCTGCTGTAAACCTGATTGCATGCTGTGTATAGAAGCTTCAGTTGTCCACAGTCGAAAAAGAGGCTCTTTTTTATAAAAAAGTTATACACAGATAAGTGCCATTTATGCACAGTTTTTGATCATGTTGAACACAGCTACTTTCCAACACAAAAACTTGAAAAAATCTTGCCTAGTAGGTCATCTGTAGAAAACTTGCCTGTTATTTCACCTAAGTATTGATGGGCATGCCTTAAATCTTCAGCCACCAGCTCGGGTGCACTGTGTTGATCAAGCTGGATAGCGGCTTGAACCAGACACGCTCTGGCCTGAGTTAAGGCTTCAAGATGACGTCGCCTGGCAATGAAACCACCCTCTCTGGTAGCCTGAAAGCCCATACAATCTTTTAGATACTGCTTTAACAGCTCTATTCCAGATGATTGTTTGGCAGATATTCTGATGATAGTAGGGTCTGAGGGTTTGAGTGCTGGAATGCAGACACAATCTTCGCCGGTAAGATCAGCTTTATTTTGAATAATAGTAACTCTTGATATATCAACGCAAAGGCCTAACTCTCCGAATCCAGGAGCAGATAGGTAATCAGTCAAATTTGTTTGATCTACTTTTTCTTTGCTTGAATCTATCATCAACAGGACACGGTCAGCGTTTTTGACAGCTAGCAACGCTCTTCTAATACCTTCCTGTTCGACTATATCTGTGCTGAGTCTTAAGCCCGCCGTATCAGTGATGTGTAAAGGCATACCGTCCAAGTTGATTTGCTCACTGAGGATGTCGCGAGTTGTTCCTTCAATCTCAGTGACAATTGCAGAGTCTTTGCCGGCAAGTGCGTTGAGTAGGCTGGATTTACCCGCATTTGGTTTACCAGCTATGACGACAGACATGCCTTCCTTGATTAAAGCACCCTGCTTAGCCTGAGCGAGGATGTTGTCCAATTGCTCTGTAATATTAGCGAGCTTTTCAGAAATACGACCTTCGCTCAGAAAGTCTATTTCTTCATCTGTGAAGTCTATCGCTGCTTCAAGATAGACTCTGAGTTGAACTATAGAAACCGCTAGGTTATCAATAAGACGAGAGAACTCTCCTTGCAGTGTGCGTATAGCGCTTCTTGCCGCTTCTCTAGAACTGCTATCGATCAGATCGGCAATAGCCTCTGCTTGAGTCAAGTCGATTTTGTCATTTAGAAATGCTCTCTCGGTGAACTCCCCTGGCCTGGCTATACGTGCTCCTGCCGCCATGACAGCCTGCAAGAGGCTATCGAGAACAAAGTATCCACCATGACCCTGTAACTCCAATACATCTTCACCAGTGAAAGAATGAGGGCCTGGGAAATACAGCGCGATGCCTTGGTCAATAATTTCAGAAGTTGTTCCGAAAAAAGGACAGTAATGTGCGTAGCGAGGTTTTGGCTTAAAGCGAAGTATTTTCTGAGCTATCAGGGCCGATATCGGCCCTGATATTCGTATGATACCCACGCCGCTTCTACCCGGCGGTGTGGTGATTGCGCAGATCGTATCCGTATCGGATGCTGTCAGCGTAAGTGTAGACATAGAGGTAATCAGCTCTTGGCTGCTTCCTTTGCGGCGTATTCAGCATCGATATTTCGAGTGATATACCACTGTTGTGCAATACCAAGAACGCTGTTGGCCAGCCAGTAAAGTACCAGACCTGCCGGGAACCAAAGGAAGAACACGGTCATTACAACGGGCATGAACTTCATGATTTTGGCTTGCATTGGATCTTGCGGTGTAGGGTTCAGCATGAACTGAACATACATTGATGCACCCATAAGCAGTGGTAAAACGAAGTAGGGGTCCATAACGGACAAGTCGTTTATCCAAAGTAACCATGGCGCATGTCGAAGTTCGACACTTTCAAGAAGTACCCAATACAAGGCAATGAATACAGGCATTTGCACTAACATCGGAAGGCAGCCGCCAAACGGATTTATCTTCTCTTTTTTGTATAACTCCATAGTGGCTTTCTGGAGCTTCATCTTATCGTCGCCATATCGCTCTTTCAGTTGATTCATTTTAGGCATAACACGACGCATGTTTGCCATGGAGCGATAACTGGTTGCTGATAACTTGAAGAAAACACCTTTTACCAAGACGGTAAGTAGCAGGATAGACCAACCATAATTCCCAACAAAATCATTAATTTGAGTCAATAGCCAGTAGATTGGAGATGCAACAAACCATAACCAGCCATAGTCGATGGTTCTATCCAACCAAGGGGCAATTTCTTTTAATCGATACTGATCCTTAGGCCCAGCATAAAAACCTATTTCTTGTGAGGCACTTGTTCCTGGCGCCACGGTAAATTCAGACGTAGTAAAACCCCCGATGTACTCGTTGAGGTTATTGCGGCGGAAAGAGAATGAATTCCTGGTCGTCGATGGTGGAACAAACACAGAGATAAAATAGTGTTGGCTTAGAGCGACCCATCCCCCATCCATATCATGAGAGGGAGCAGTGTCACCGATATCAGCAAACGGTATTTTTATATAGTTGTCGTTTGGCGAGGTTGTGGAAAACCCGAGAAAACTGGCCATGCCAAAACCACTGGCCTGGGTAGGATCACCGTAAGTACCACGTTTTATTTGGCCAAATAAATTCGCACTCCACGGAGCATCCGTATTGTTATTTACGTTGTAGCTGATATTAATCAGATAATCACTGCGCTGGAAACTGAAACGTTTGATTACCGTTACGCCGGTGTTGTCTGTGTAGCTTAGATCTACTTGCAGTAGATTTTGGCCATCAACCATTTCAAAAGTTGTAGAAGTGGCCGTGTACAGTGGCCGTTGAGCACTGTCTATACCGTTTCTGCCAATAAGACCACTTTGAGCAACGTAAGTGCGGTTGACAGAGTTTTCCAGCAGAACAAACGGCTCATCTGCGTTTTCCAGACGTGTAAGGTGATCAGGTAGAGATACAAAAACAATGTCTCCGCCAGAACGATCAATCGTGACATTAAGAACATCGGTTCTCACGCTAACCAAGGTGCTGCCATCGCTTATCGAGGATTCTGCAATAGATGATCCAGGGGCATTTACAACAGGAATATCCTGCAGGGTTGTTGTGGCAATGTTTGTTGCAGGGATGTCACTAGTAGACTCAAGCGTGGGGACAGCTAGAGTTGCAGAAACGGGTGTAACTGGAGGATAGTCTTCTTGCCATGCAAGCAACAATAGGTAACTTACGACAGCCAGAGCAGCCAAAATTGTGTACTTGATATAGTCCATGTGCAGTTACTACTTTTGGTTTATCGACGTTTCTACGTCAGAGTGGATTTGACTGCCTGGCACTGGATCAAATCCTCCTTCATGCCAAGGGTGACAGCGAAGAATTCTTTTTCCACCAAGACAGCAGCCCTTTAATACGCCATGTAGCTCAATAGCTTCTTGAGTATAATGCGAGCACGAGGGGAAAAAGCGGCATTGATTGCCAATTAACAGACTCAGAGTGAGCTGGTATAAAGAAATTGTCTTGATCGCAAATTTGGCCAGCATGTTGACTTACCTGTTATCTAGCAGTCAGGCGCTTACGTCGTCGGATAAGATCTTGCCATAATTTTTCGACTAATGTGGCAAACGCCTTATTGTCCAAAACATCTGCTCCAGACCGAGCCAGAATAACGATATCCAGTTCAATGAGCAATTGTTGATGCAATCGAAAAGACTCTCGTAAGAGTCGTTTTACTCTGTTGCGTTGGACAGCTTGTCGAATATGTTTTTTTGCAATAACCAAACCCAATCGCGGAGTCTCATAACCACTGGAAGTGGCAAGAATCAACAATTGGGGACTGGATACTTTAAATTCGGCCTTCCCAAAAACTGCCTTGTAGTCTGAGGCAGTCAGAAGCCGCAGTTTCCGGCCAAAGCTTTGATCGGTCACTGGCGACTTTAAGGAGCTATCAGGCGGTCAGCTTTGCACGACCGCGCGAACGACGACGCTTGATCACTAAACGACCGCCACGTGTTGCCATGCGGGCACGGAATCCATGAGTTCGTGCACGCTTGATCAAGCTGGGCTGAAAGGTTCTTTTCATAATAACTGTCCAAAGTGAAACGTATATTGTTGAAACTTTATTTTCCGCAACCAACAAAATCTATTGTGTTGATCTATATGGCAGAAAATTCAAGGAGCGCGAATTCTAGATGGTTTGGTCGGGTTATGCAAGGATTCAAAGAGTCTTTTGAGTGTGATCGTAAGCTTTAAAGTCACCCGGAAACATAAATTTAATATACCTGTTTAGTAACAAGTTATGCACAGCTTATTCAGTTTCAAAGCAAGAGCAACATCGCTAAAACTATCATTGAATTCTATCGGAAAATCTGTGCATAAGTATTTTAACTAATTGTAATATATATAAAAAAATCAAGTCAAAGTTGCTATAAAAAAATGTGATTCTGTGTGGATAAGTCAGTGCACCCACGTTATGATCTTTTCTCATTCAACTAAGTTCGTCTTAATAATAAAAGACTACAGGGCAGTGTAAAGTCGTGCTTTTGGCTAATTGGCAACGGTGTGTTGATCACCTGAGGGAAGAGTTACCCTCACAGCAATTCAATACTTGGATTCGACCTTTGCAAGCAGAATTTTCTGCAGAGGGCTTGACCTTGTTCGCTCCAAACAGATTTGTTCAGGATTGGGTAAAGGACAAATTCTACTCAAGAATTTGCGAGCTTGTTCAGCGACAAGCCGGCGGAGAGTCGTTTGACGTGTTTCTAGAGGTAGGAAAGAAACAAGTTGAGGAGGCAGCACCGCAGAAAAACCAGAGTGCTAGCCCCCAACCTCTTGCACCGGAGGCTAGAGTAGCGCCCGATCAGGTAGATCAACCATTGTCGATTAAACGATTGGATGGAGATGCCTTAAGGCCCCCTTATTCATTTACTGAAAAAGACACTCGCTCCCATGAAGGCACGGACTCGATGCCACAATCAGTACCGTCGTCCTCAAGGCGCGGTAATGCCCGCAGTATGGAACTTATCATAGAAGGAAAGCTTCGCCACAAAGGATCGCTCAATCCTGAGAATACCTTTGACAATTTTATAGAAGGAAAATCAAACCAACTTGCAAGAGCTGCAGCAATCCAGGTTGCTGATAATCCTGGCGGGGCATATAACCCCTTGTTTATATATGGTGGCGTTGGTTTAGGTAAAACGCACTTGATGCATGCGATAGGAAATCACATGCTCGCCAGAAAGCCCAATGCCAGAGTTGTTTACTTGCACTCTGAAACCTTTGTAGCGACGATGGTCACCGCCCTGCAGCTGAATGCTATAAATGAATTTAAGAGATACTATCGCTCCGTTGATGCACTTTTGATCGATGATATTCAATTTTTCGCAGGTAAAGAGCGCTCTCAGGAAGAGTTTTTCCACACGTTTAATGCCTTGCTGGAGGGTGGACAGCAGATTATTCTGACAAGCGACAAGTATCATAAAGAAATCAATGGGTTGGAAGAGAGGCTCAAGTCAAGGTTCGGTTGGGGACTTAGTGTTGCAGTGGAGCCACCGGAATTAGAGACACGCGCGGCTATCCTGATAAACAAAGCGGCACAGAGTAATATAGACCTACCTGGTGATGCTGCCATGTTTATAGCGCAACGATTGCGGTCCCATGTCAGGGAGTTAGAGGGCGCTTTAAAGAAAGTTATTATTCATGCGAATTTCGTAGGCAAGCGAATTGATCTTGATTTGGTAAGAGAGGCTCTTAGGGACCTGTTTGCTATACACGAAAAGTTGGTTTCCATTGATAATATTCAAAGAACAGTAGCGGAGTACTATAAGATAAAGATGGCTGATATGCTGTCGAAACGAAGGAATAGATCTGTAGCAAGACCTCGACAAGTTGCTATGTCTTTAGCAAAAGAGCTGACTAATCATAGTTTGCCAGAAATAGGTGATGCGTTTGGCGGTAGGGACCACACCACCGTGTTGCATGCGTGCAAGCAGATTAAGAAGCTCAGGGGTATCTCGCAGGATCTGGCAGAGGACTATAATAACTTGTTGAGAGCGCTGGCAACCTGATGTTGTTATGACATGATGTCGCTCCAATTGGGGATCGGTGCGCTTTAGCTACCGGTTGTGTTCAATTTAGTATTGAATTTTTTTGAGATCGAACTATGCAATTTTCTATTTCCAGGGAAGCAATTTTAAAGCCTTTACAGTTGGCGTCAGGTGTTGTGGAGAGAAGACATACCTTGCCGGTTTTGGCGAATGTGTTGCTTAACCTGAAAGACGATTTCCTGGAAATTACCGGCACTGACTTAGAGGTTGAGTTGTTGGGTCGCGTACGAGTCAATGCAGGATCTCTTCCGGGAGAGATTACCGTACCAGGAAGAAAGCTAATGGATATTTGCAAATCTTTAGCTGAGGGATCGGTTTTAACGTTATCCGTTGAGGATGGGAAATGCTTGGTTAAATCAGGACGAAGTCGATTTATTTTGGCAACACTTCCTGCTTCAGACTTTCCTGTGACGGTTGATGAAGCTGGTACCCATGAATTGCAGATAGATCGCACTGAGCTTAAAAGGCTGATCGATTCATGTGCGTTTGCGATGGCGCAGCAAGATGTTCGGTATTATTTGAATGGTATGTTGTTTGAACTTGGCAAATCCTGGTTCAGGGTTGTTGCCACAGACGGCCATAGACTCGCGATGCATACAACAGGCATTGAGACTGGGGTAACAGACACCTTGCAAGTGATCGTACCTCGCAAAGGTGTTTTAGAGTTGTCACGATTGCTGGCAGAACCAGGTGAAGGCAGTTTGTCCCTGGTGTTTTGCGCGGGTCATATCCGAGCCAGGCTTGAGGACTTTACGTTCACATCAAAGCTCGTCGATGGGAAGTTCCCAGATTATCAAAGGGTGCTGCCAAAGGGTGGAAATAAGTTTGTATTCGGCGAAAGAAGCAGTCTTAAGACCGCGTTTAGTAGAGCGTCTATTTTATCTAACGAGAAGTACCGCGGCGTCCATTTGATACTCGCTACGGACGAGTTGAAAGTGGTAGCAAATAATCCGGAACAAGAAGAAGCAGAGGATCAAATATCTGTTGAGTACCATGGGGAGTCTTTGGAAATTGGCTTTAATG
>JAUSPW010000556.1 GCA_030652635.1 Pseudohongiella sp.
GCCGGTGCTGCTGCTGATCTTTGCTGCGGTGCTGCTAAAGCGTTTTACAAATGCACTTCAGACTGCCGAAACGCTGAACAGAGAGTTGGAGGAAAAAGTCGAAAACAGCCGATTGATCATTGAGCGCGGTTTTGAAGAACGCCGTATTCTTGAAATGAAACAGGCGGCAGAGCAGGAACGCATAAAAATCTATCGCGATTTGCACGACGACGTTGGATCACGTTTGTTGTCCATCATCCATGCCGATACTGACAACCGTTTGGGCACCATGGCACGTGCCGCACTCGAGAGCCTGCGACAGGCAGTATCCAAGGCCAATACGCGCGACCAGGCATTAAATGAACTACTCGACGGCTTGCGGGAAGAGACCGAATTACGCCTGCGCGGATCAGGTCACACGGTGGCATGGACTCAAACCGCAATGCCTGAGGTCAACCTGCCATCTGATGTCGTCTTTAATCTGAACAGGATTATGAAAGAGTTGGTCAGCAATATCATCCGTCACGCTAATGCCAGCGTAGTTGAATTAAACATCGCTTGCTACGCTGCACAGCTGACAATAACGGTCAGCGACAACGGCTGTGGCATGCAAAGTAAATCCGGTGTGCACGATGGCAATGGTCTCAACAATATTTTCAGCCGCGCACAAGAAATCAATGCCGTGGTCGATATCAGCAGTAACCTGATCGGCGGAACACGCACGCAGTTGACACTGCCGCTGTTAACCGACAAAACGTGACGGTAGTTGACTTGTTCCTGACCAATGTCATGATGGTAGGCGAAGGATAAATTTAACTCTGCAATACAAACGAGACCCCCGGCAATGAAACCGCCCGCCCGCCTGCTGATTCTGGATGATGATCCGTTAACCGGACAAACCATCTCCAATATTGCGGTACTTGCCGGTGTTGACGCGCTGTATACCGACGATCCGCGCGAATTTTTCCGACTGTGCAAAGACTGGGACCCGGACTTTATAGCCCTGGACCTGGTAATGCCGCGCATGGATGGCGTGCAGGTCATGGTTGAACTCGCGCGTCTGAACTGCCAGGCAGATATCATCATTTCCAGTGGCGTCGGTGGGCGCGTGCTGGATGCTGCAGCACGCTCGGCTGCCGAACATGGACTAAAAATTTCAGGCGTGTTGCCCAAGCCGTTTTCGCCCGCGCGCTTGCGCGAACTGCTCAACCGGCAATCGCCCAGAACAACCAGCCTTATCCGCAATGTCACAAGTCCTGCTCAATCTGCTGACGTTATCCCAGCGCACGAATTGGCAGATGCGATCAGCCTTGAGCACATCAAAGTGGTATACCAGCCTAAAATCAACTGCCGCACCGGCCTGCTTGCCGGATTTGAAGTGTTGGCACGCTGGTACCATCCAAGCCGGGGAACAATTGCGCCGGATGACTTTATCCCGTTGGCGGAAAAATCCGGCCTGATCAATGCACTCACCGAGTCAGTGATGTTGCAGTCTTTGCGTTGGTTTGCCAGCTTGCCGGACGCCATCGGCCCTGAGCTTGGTTTTGACTACCTGAAACGTCGCTTGAATGATGTCACCATGTCAGTAAACATCTCCGCCATCTCGCTGAGCCATCTGGATTTGTTTGAGCGCATCGAAACTCATTGCCGTAACATGAATATCTTGCCGGAACGCATCATTTTTGAGTTAACCGAAACCTGCGCCATGGAAGATCCGGTCAGCTCACTGGACATCCTTACGCGCTTGAGAATGAAAGGGTTTCACTTATCGATTGATGATTTTGGCACGGGCTACTCGTCCATGTTGCAATTGGCACGCCTGCCTTTTTCAGAAATCAAAATCGACAAGTCATTTGTGATGACCGCATCCGAGTCCAAAGAGTCTTGTACAGTCATTAAAACCATCAACGATCTGGGACATGGACTGGGTCTGTACACGTCGGCAGAAGGTATTGAAAGCCTTGAAACGCTGGAGTACCTGCGCAGCATTGGCTGTGATCTGGCACAGGGATACGCTATCGCTCGCCCGATGAGTGGCCCGGCTGTTATTGAGTGGCTCAGCAACCGCAACAACAACGATGAAACCCGCCGCCTAGACGTGCTGCACTCACTTAACATCCTGGACACCCCCAAAGACGAACGGTTTGACCGCATTACCCGGCTGGCGGCACGTCTGTTTCAGGTGCCAATCGCGTTGTTCAGCCTGGTGGATACCAACCGGCAATGGTTCAAGTCATCCGTAGGACTCGAAGTACTGGAAACCCCCAGAGAGGTATCGTTTTGCCACCACGCCATTTTGGATGATCAAATTCTGGTTATCCCGGATGCCACAAAAAACGAGCTGTTTTTTGACAATCCTCTGGTCACCAGCGCGCCTTTTATCCGTTTCTACGCAGGATGCCCAGTTCATGCAGATACCGGTATTCGTCTCGGCACCCTGTGCCTGATCGACAGCCAGCCGCGCCACTTCAGCAGTCATGAGCAACTGTTGCTCAAACATGCCGCGCAAATGATTGAAAATGAGTTGATCGCAGATTATGTGGCGCACAGCGATCCGTTGACCGGCATGCTGAATCGCCGAGGATTTGATGCCCGCGCCGCCGAATCGATTGACTTGTGTCATGATGCCGGCATGCATGCCTGCCTGTTCCTGTTTGATTTATTGGAGTTCAAGGCATTTAACGAAACCTGGGGGCGTGCAGCTGGCGACCGCGCACTCATTGAGTTCGGGCGCGTCCTGAAAGAAACATTCCGAGGTTCAGATCTGATTGCCCGATACGGCGATGACGACTTTGTTGTGCTGATGACCGGCATCGATCCACAGGCATCGGAAAGTGCTTTAACACGACTGGATGATTTCATCGCCCATTCCGCGCCCGAGCATCCTGTAACGCATTTGTCTGGCTGGGCACTTCTGCAGCGCAAAGACAACATACAACAGTTGATTTTAAGGGCCAGTCAGAACATGCTGATGGCCCGATCTCCCCGGGGCAATTGATCCAGATCAACACCCTCAAAGCCCCAAGCTTTACAATACCTTCGCCTGAATACGTGCCGAATTTGAAACACTAATAACAATTCTTTCTGCAAGCCGGCATACGGTCCTGTTTTTGACAGGATTCACATCGCAATCCTGACGTAGTAGAGTCCCTTTGAACGCAATCCGAAGCCGATTGCCACACGCGTCAAAACAACAAAATGGATGGTTTTACAATGACCAGCAATCAACACAGCCAACCTGTTTATAACTACAAGGTGGTACATCAATTTGCCCTCGCCACCGTATTCTGGGGCATCATCGGTATGGCGGTTGGTGTATTGATCGCCGCCCAGCTTGCCTGGCCGGTGTTGAACTTTGACACGGCCTGGCTCAGCTACGGGCGATTGCGTCCTCTGCATACAAACGGTGTCATTTTTGCCTTTGGTGGCAGTGCGTTGATGGCGTGCTCACTGTTTATTGTGCAACGCACCTGTGGTGCTCGCCTGATCAGTGATCGCTTGGCTTCGTTTGTATTCTGGGGATGGCAAACCATCATTGTGCTGGCGGTTATCACGCTGCCCATGGGCATGACAACGTCGAAAGAATACGCTGAGCTGGAATGGCCAATTTCCATCCTGATTGCGGTGGTGTGGGTAGCGTACGCAATTCTGTTTTTTGGCACCATCATGAAACGCCAGCAAAAACACATTTACGTTGCCAACTGGTTTTTTGCCGCGTTTATCATTGCGGTCGCCATCCTGCACATTGTGAATAATCTTGCAGTACCCGTGACACTGACCAAGTCCTACTCAATATACGCAGGCACCGTTGACGCGATGGTGCAATGGTGGTGGGGACACAACGCGGTGGGCTTTTTCCTGACAGCTGGTTTTTTGGGCATCATGTACTACTTTGTACCCAAACAGGCTGGACGCCCGATTTATTCTTACCGATTGTCGGTTGTGCACTTCTGGGCGCTGATTGCCATCTACGTATGGGCAGGTCCGCACCATCTGCATTACAGCGCTCTGCCAGACTGGACGCAGAATCTGGGCATGGCGATGTCACTGATTCTGTTGGCACCGTCCTGGGGCGGCATGATCAATGGCATCATGACGCTGTCAGGTGCATGGGACAAACTGCGCACCGACCCCATCCTGA
>JAUSPW010000562.1 GCA_030652635.1 Pseudohongiella sp.
TGTTGCAACTGAGCCATCGTGAAAATAAGGCGCAGTCATGGTCACGTTGTGCATGCCAGGCACCTTGAATGCAAACATATCCTGATCACGGCCTGAGCGATTGGCAACACCAAAGTCCGCCAAAGTTGGCGACAGCCTGTCAGGATAATAAGAACGTAACAGTCCAATACGTTGATAAGAATTTCCGCCCAAATTGATACCGTTATGACAGCTGACGCAACCGATATCGTCAAAGCGCTGCCAGCCACGCAATGCTTGCTCTGATAATTGGCTTTGATCGCCATTCAGATAGCGTTGAAATGGCGAATCACTGACAGTAAAACTGATGCGCTGAAAATAAGCCAAGGCGTCAACCATATTGTTGATCGTGACTCCATCGGGATAGAGATTTCGAAAGTCCTCCACATATGATTCATCAGATTGCAAAGTTGCCAGTACAGCCTCCAGTGTATTAGCCATTTCCAGTTGGTTGACCAGTGGCCCCAATGCCTGATCAGCCTGAGTGACGGCGCGGCCATCCCAAAACTGGCGAAAGTTAAACGGCGCATTCAGCAGTGACAGCGCATTAAAGTTGCCTCGAGCACGATTAACACCTAATGAAACCGATCGGCCATCGGTGCCGCTCAACGGTCCACCGTGACAGCGGACACATGCCATTGAGTGGTCCGCTGACAACCGACGATCATGAAATACGTCATTGCCCAACAAATACTTATGCGCGTCTATATCTTCCAGTTTGATCTCAGGGACGGGTCTGTATGCCGTACTTGCTCCAGGATGATTTGCGTTAACACCAATCGCAGCCGGCTCTCCCAGTGCATGTTGAAACAAGCGCCATTCTGGATCATTCGGGTCCGGTTGCTCTGTTGCCTGCAACGTAGACACAAAGAACACTGCAAGTAACACCGGCACGCTGAAACAAAAACCAGAATGCGGACATTTAAACCACATGAGGTCCTCGCCTATCATCCAATTCAAGAAAGCATGCCAGCCGTTCTATCAATTCGCGGATCTGATCCCGCGTGCCTGAAAACCGCTCCAAAGGCGACGTACTGTCATCGTTTGTCAGCGGCTTTGAGGGGCCGGGCAAAGGCCAATGCATCTGCATGACTGACGGTGGCAGTTTTGGACAAATCTCTTCCTCACACAGTGTGACAACCAGATCAAATGACTGCAGATCAAGAGTGTCGATAGATTTGGTTTGGTGCTTTGAGATATCAATGCCTATTTCCAGCATCGATTGAATGGCCAGTGGATTCAGCGTGCCTTGTCGTGAACCCGCGCTATACGCCTCTACCTTGCCTGATAACAAATGTCTGGCCCAACCCTCCGCCATCTGGCTACGCGCCGAATTGGAGACACACAAAAACAGCACTCTTTTCATCACACCAATCCCAGCTAATTCTTCGGAAACCAATGCTGCGTGCGGTTGGCAAACGCCACCAACGACAGCATCACCGGCACTTCAACCAAAACGCCTACCACAGTCACCAACGCCGCTCCTGAGTTAAGCCCAAACATGCCAATCGCCACAGCGACGGCCAATTCAAAAAAATTAGAGGTACCAATCAGCGCACACGGTGCGGCGACATTAAACGGGACTCGCCACAGTCTTGCTGCGGCATAGGCAATGGCAAAAATGCCATACGACTGAATCAACAATGGCACCGCAATCAAACCAATCAGCAGCGGTTGATTGAGAATAACCTGCCCCTGAAACCCGAACAACAATACAACGGTTGCCAATAGACCCAACACCGATAACGGTTTAACGCGCGCGGTAAACCGCGATACCGCTGCCTCAGCGTCTGCTGGATACTCAACATAACGACTTAATCGCACACGCGTCAGTATGCCAGCCAACAACGGAATGACTACATATAAACCTACTGACAGGATAAGTGTGGCCCATGGTACCTCGATGTCAGTCACACCCAACAACAGCGCAACCAATGGCGCAAACGCAAATACCATAATCACATCATTCAACGCCACTTGCGCAAGCGTGTAGGTGGCATCGCCGCGCGTCAATTGCGACCAGACAAACACCATGGCTGTGCACGGGGCAGCGCCAAGCAATATCAGGCCAGCAATGTACTGACTGGCATTCTCAGGATCAATGAAATCGATAAATAACACATGGAAAAACAATACACCCAAGGCAGCCATGGTAAACGGCTTGATCAGCCAATTAACGGTCAGGGTAATAATCAAGCCTTTGGGGCGTTCATGTATGCGGCGCAGACTGGAGAAGTCCACAGACACCATCATTGGGTAGACCATCAACCAGATCAGCACGGCCACAACAAAATTAACCGAACCATATTCAAGTGCTGCGAGCCCCTCAAACACCTCAGGCAACAGGGTGCCCAGTCCAATGCCGGCAGTAATACAAAGCGTTACCCACAAAGTGAGGTAGCGCTCAAAAAATCCAATTACGTGTGTTTTGCTCATACCCGCACATTACAACTACCCGTTAAACAACTCAAACAGGGAGTGATCTATTGGGGGCTTGACTAATTAATGTTACGGTATAGCATAGCTGCCGATGTAACCTGACTCGCCAACAATAAGGAGATTTACCCATGTTCCGCTCACGACCCTCATTCAGCCTTTTTCATACCGCCAGTTTGATCGTGAGCAGCCTTGGTCTCGCCAGCCCACTGGCGATGGCTCAAAACGCCGACATTATCGAGGAGATTATTGTGTCCTCGCAGCGCAGTGCGTATCGGGGCGATTTTGCGTTGATGGAAACACCACAAGCGATTCAGGTCATCAACAACGAGATGATCACCAATGCAGGCGTGCTCGATCTGACTGAAGCACTCGATCTGTCAGCGGCCGTATCACGACAAAACAATTTTGGCGGACTGTGGAACAGCTTTGCGGTACGTGGTTTTGCCGGTGACGAGAACCTGCCCAGCAACTATCTGGTCAATGGCTTTAATGCTGGCCGTGGTTTTGGTGGATCGCGTGATATTTCCGGCATCGAAGCCGTTGAGGTGCTGAAAGGACCATCAGCTGCGCTGTTCGGTCGCGGCGAACCCGGTGGTGCAGTTAATTTGGTGACCAAACGGCCTACCGGTGAGAGCGGCGCCAGCGTACGTGTCAGTCTGGATGAGTTTGGCACTGTGCGCACCGATGGCGATTACACCTCCGGCGTTATCGCCGACCGCGCAGCGTTCAGACTGGTGGGATTTAAAGAAAACGGCGAGAGCTTTCGCGACACCATCGACTGGAATGCTCACGGCTTCTCACCTTCAGTGGTTGTCCGTCTGACCGAACGGACAAGTCTTGTTTACGAAATGGAAGCATCACGCCGCGAAGTACCCTTTGACCGGGGAGTAGTCGCTGTCAACGGCCAGCTCGGTTTGATACCCCCTTCTCGCTTCCTTGGTGAACCCGGTGATGGCCCCATGAAAGCCGATGTGATGGGACATCAGCTGGAGATCAATCACGACATTAACGACGACTGGAACGTATTGCTGGGTTACAACTACCGGGATACATCATTAAGCGGTTTTTCGACTGAACCCGAGCTGACCGGCAGTCGCCAGCGCCTGAATCGCGACGGCAAAACACTCACACGCCAGCGCCGCAGCCGTGACTACGATGCGCAGTATCAGGTTTTGCGTGCAGAAGTGAACGGCCAGTTTGAAACCGGTGCGTTGGCCCATCGGTTGATTGCTGGCATGGATACCGACCGCTTCGACAATGATCAGGTATTTGGTCGCTACCGCGCGCCAGCGCTTGGCCCCAACACCACTTTACAACAATCGCTGGCACTGGATATTTTTAACCCGGTGTACGGACAGTTCCCGTTGCCCGCGACGTCACTGTTGACTGACCGGCTGGAAGTGCTGGAAGCCACCGGGCTGTACGTGCAGGATCAGATTAATCTCAGTGATCAATTGCAGCTGCGCGTTGGCTTTCGCTATGACAGCTTCAGTCAACGCACTGACAACCGCATGACTAACCGCAGTTCGCGTCAGTCCGACAATCGCGTCAGCCCGCAACTCGGACTTGTCTACAGTATCAACGAGCAGTTCAGTCTGTATGGCACTTTTGGTGAAGGCTTCCGCGCCAACTCCGGTGCTGATTTCTCAGGCAGTGCGTTTGCGCCCAATGAAAGCAGCTCTGTGGAAGCCGGACTGAAGTTCGATGTGCTTGACGGCAATCTGCAAGGCAATATTGCCGTATTCCGCCAAGATCAGGAGAATATGCTCAGTGGTGACGCTGTTAACCCCGGCTTTTCCGTGGCCATCGGTGAGGCGCGCAGTACCGGGTTAGAATTCGATCTGGCCGGCTCCATCAATGATTACGACTTTATGGTGTCCTATGCTTATGTTGACGCTGAGGCAACCAAAGGCGTACTCGACTTTAACTTCGGACTGCAGATTAAAGACGGTGATCGTCTGCTCAACGTGCCAGAGCACTCTTTCAGTGCGCTGCTGAGCCGTGACATTCTTGTCGATGACAGACCGGTCACAATGGGCTCCGGAGTCATTTACGTGGGCGATCGTCTGGGCGAAACAGCGACCTCTTTTGAGTTGCCCGCATACACGTTGTTGCGTCTCTACGCCAGTTTTGAATTGTTGCCAAATATCAATATCAGAGCCGAACTTGACAACGCGCTCGACAAAAAATACTACACCAACTCCTTCTCGCCCTTGTGGGTGCAACCTGGGACACCCCGGCGTGCCCGAGTCTCTGCTGAGGTAAGGTTCTGATGAACTCATATGCAATAGAAGTAAAAAAGCTGCACGTGGCGCGTCAAGGTCACGAAGTACTGTCTGATTTAAATTTCCATGTTGCTCCAGGCGAAGTGTTTGCCTTGCTGGGCGGCAATGGTGCCGGTAAATCAACCACGTTACTGACCTGCATCGGCATGCTCAAACCCAGCCAGGGTGATGTCATCATCTGCGGCAAATCTGCATCCAGCCAGGCTGACGAGGTGCGCCGCTCTCTGGCCTACCTCTCTGAAAATGCGAGTTTATATGAGCACTTGAGTGCACGGGAAAATCTGCGTTATTTTCTGGAACTCGCGGGCATGAAAGTTGATGCCGCTGAACTCGAACACGCTCTGGACACCGTATCACTGCAACCAGAAGCACGTGATCGACGCAGTGCGGGTTTCTCCAAAGGCATGCGCCAGAAAG
>JAUSPW010000595.1 GCA_030652635.1 Pseudohongiella sp.
ATTTCTATCCGGGGCTTGGATTCATGCTGGGTGTCTCGGTCTGGGATATGGTTTCAGCCCGAAATAAACGATGTGAACCGAAAAACACGGGGGGCAGGTGCGAGCACAACGAGGAGAAAACAGGTGACTGACCAAACGTATGATTTAGTCGTGATTGGCACCGGCACTGCCGCCACCGTCACCGCGTTTGGTTGCCGCAAAGCCGGTCGGTCGGTAGCCATCAATAACCATCGGCCTTATGGTGGCACCTGCAGGCTGCGCGGCTGTGCCCCGAAGAAGAAGCTGATCGCGGCCACCGAGGTAATCGATGGCTACGAGCGCATGAAATGACACTCCGCTGAAGTCGCCAATCTTCGGAAAAGCTCATAGAACGAAAACTGGAGGAACTATGACTAAGATGTTCGAGAAGCTGTTTTTTCTAATGCCAGGACTCTTAATGCCCACTCTTATTCTTGCCCAAGAGCCCGATCGCATGGGAGATGGCATGATGGAAGGCTGCATGATGCCGGGCATGGGTATCTTCATGGCAGTTATCTGGGTTTTTCTGATTGTTCTGCTGGTGGTTGCCATCTTGGCACTGATCAAATATTTAAGGAAAAAGTGATAAGCTGGAAAAGTATCTACTGGCGCATTGGGTTGAACGCTATAACGCGACTCATCCGGAGCAAAATACCATCATCGGTAAGCTGCTTAAAATCTATCGGCTCCGCGAATGCATTTACCGAATCCATGATGTTTCTTATCATTTCTTCTTCGTTCATGTCTGATCTCCATCAGAAACATAGCGATCGCCTAAAGTGTGCCCGTATCAACGCGCAGGGCGTCACATTTGGGGCTCTTGTTGTGTGTTGATCTGCCCTCAACAATTACAACGTAGACAGACCTAGCAGGATTCGAACCACGACTATATCGAATCGCCCGCCAAGAAACTCGTCCTGCATTGGAGCCACTGTTGGAAAATCGACAGAATCCGATGCCCCTGAAATCGTTAATGAGCCATCAGAGCCAATGGCCGCACCTTCGAAAGTATCCGTAGACGTGCCTCCACTCAACAAGGAGTACAACAATGTAGTTCCCATTGGATCTAGCATGATTGCAAAGCCGTTATCCTCTGCGCTTAATCCAGTTCGCTCATCGTGCGTTACCGGAAAGTCCGGTGAAGTTGTCTGTCCCACGACCAGAGCTCTGCCTGTCCGGTCGACAACTAATTTTCGAGGACGATCAGTACCGCCTCCTCCTATGTAGGCAAGGTAGGTCAACTTTGGCGCGCTGATATCTACACGGGCGACGAAGACGTCACTCCTTCCACCACCATATACCGGCTGAAGCGCACCCAGTGTGTCCAAATCAGACGATGATGTACTCCCAAGAACTATCACATCTCCTGAGGAAGGCTCTAATCCAATCCCAAGTCCCTGATCAGTTCCTGTTCCCCCGAGATATGATGCAAATTCAAGATTTGAACTCGAAGAATCAAGGACAGCAACAAATGCGTCGTAGCCACCAAAAGGCACAGATTATAGCGCATTATTAATCGGGAAATCAGCGGAGTTGGTGGCTCCAGACAAATACTTACGGCCAGTGGCATCCACTGCTATTGCAGAACCGGTGTCTTCTCCGGAACCGCCTAAATACGAGGACTAAATCACTCGTCCTTGGGAATCGAAACTTGCAATAAAGGCGTCAGTTCCACCGCCGTAATTCTGCTGTACAGCTCCAGCACTGGCATTAAGGTCAGTCGATGAAGTGCGGCCTGCTATATGAACATTTCCATCACTATCAAGAACAATGTCATTACTTTCCTCCTCACCATTTCCGCCAAAATAGGTCACCCACAATGTCTCCCCATCGGCATTGAGTTTGACGACAAATACATCGCTCTCTCCGCCAAATTCAGACTGCGCTGCATCTGCACTCACGGGAAAATCGGCGGAGTAGGTAGAACCCACAGCATAGACGTTTCCTGCCAGGTCTGTTGTCAGCCCCAACACGGCATCCCACTCTGATCCACCCAAGTGCGTGATGTACTCCACGGCGTCTGCAACGGAATTGAGTTTAACTACGAACGCATCCATCCCTCCGCTAATGGTATAACCATATCTGTCACTGCCGGGTAAAGTTGGCGAGTTCAAGTGACAACCCAAATATGCATTGCCATCGGAATCTACCGCGACCGCATCACAATCATCCGTGCCACTTCCACCGTAATAGGTCGAGTACGCGATCTCGGGTAGTTCCTGCGCCAATAAAGGCAGTGTGCAAAAGGCAGCTGCTATCCAGATGACATTGACTAAGGATGCTCTTAAGTTAAGTCGTTCTGATTCCATCACGCACTCCAATCAATTTTTTTAAAATAGCATCTGCATAGAGCTTACAATTCTGTGTATGGCCACTTGTGTATGCTGACGCTATGATGCACATAACGTCGCAGATCAGCGGCAAAGCAAAGCAGGCCAGTCTTCTGCGTCAGCAAAAGACTGGCCTGCTTTGCTTTATCCGTCTGCATCGCATTGCTAGCATTTATTATTATGAATTCCTATTCGTATACTCAAGATATTCGTCAACTCCAAGCCCCTTCGAAATATGTGAGGAGAATGCAGAACGCTGCGGGCCTCGGTCAGGACCGCCTTCGCTGGGCGCAAGAGCCAGTTTCGAACCCGATCCTCATAGACATCAATGATGTCGTCGACGGATGGAGAATTGAGCTTCGAATCCGAGTAGGACGGACTTACCGAAGTGGTCAAAGCGGCTCCTTAGGGTGCAAATTGTTAGCTTTTATTTGACCATACCGCAATCAAACCGATAATGGTTCCAATTAATCCTGTTAGCGATACTATCCAAGATATCCGAATGTTATGAAATTCAACTTGGGATCTTTTCTCGCTTCTAATCTTCTCTCTAAGATGGCTATATCCACTGGACGTCAAATAATACATTCCCGTCTGAGATCCGCGCTCCCAGCTTTCCCCATCGCCATTCTCATCTACATCAAACTCTGGAAGAGGGATTTTTAACCGCCTTGCCTCCTTCAATATCTTTCTTGTTATCAGATAGTCTATTTCCTCGTCCATAAGGTTGAGCTCATGCCTATGGCATTGCCGTAACGAATCAATTTCGTTGCTAGATTTATTCGCCCTGATTGCATGACCTATTTCTTTTTCATATGATTTGTCGATTGATTCTCGTTGCCATTCCAGTTTCTGCCTCTCAAGAAAAGGCAATTTATAAGCAATATTCATAAGAGATTTAATCATAAGTTGTATTTCAAGCTAACGCCCCGCTCTGGGGCAAGCAAAAGCGAAGCGTAGGCTTGTCCCTAGCAGCGTTTTGTTGGGCCTAAGCTGCCGGGATTGAGACTTCAGGCTTTGCATCTGAACTCCTTATCTTATTTACAATATCGTCTGCAGAGTCGTGAATTTCTGTTAAGCGATCTCTTTCAAGACTTAGCTTTTGATTCAAGAAATCGTGTCTCAATTCGAACTCATTGAATATCTCGCTCCAAGTGTAAACATAAACCTTATATTCTTCGCTTGTGTAAGCTAGCCCTGGCTCACCATGAACCTTTAGAGACCTAATAAGACCCTCAATGTACCCGGTACCGTCAAACTTGCTTCCTATGAGGTAGAACTTCCACTTCATATTTGATGCATTAAATCTCGACTCCGATTTGATGATGTAGAAGTAGTCGTAGACTTGATCTATTTCCTTCTTTCCAAGCCGAACATTTACGGGATGCTTTAGCTCTAATACGATATTCTCGATATTACTATTTCTTTTGTCCTGCCTAATCAAGAACAAATCCATTTCCTTGTTTTTGCCTTTATGTTCTAACTTTGGCTTTTCGCTCAAACCATGTAAAACATACAAGAAACGCCGCAAAGCTTCTTCAAAGTCCGGTTCTGCTGCAGTTAGCAGCTGATATTCCTCTCCAATAAGCCAATAATTTTTCTCCATCATCTTTTGAAGATGAGGAACCTCACCCGCATACATAGACGAATCGAAAACAAGCCGCTTAAATTCAGCTACAGATTTATATCGGTCGCTTATGAGCTCAATAGTCTTAACAATTGAACTCATCTTTGTGGTTGCTAACTGCTTCGAAAACAGCTCTCTCTCAGCTGAACTAAGCTCAATTACACCATCGAGAACTTTAAAAAGATCATCGATATCACCGCCATCAATAATTAACGAAAGAAATCCAACCAATGTTTTCTTTTGGGATATATTTAGATTGCTAAAAATTCTCGGTTCTACTTGATATAATTGAGCAACGGCTTCTTTTAAATCTTCGGAACGTAATACCTCCCATCTGTTTTTGGCGTTAAACTCTGGGAAAACGCCGTCCTTTTCGTATTCTTCTACGAGGGTTTTTGCGTAACTAACGATAAATGGTTTTCTCTTATTGCGTAGGAAACCATTTATCTCCGTTACGAGCGCTTTAAATTCACCAGACTGGTCGCTATTTTTTGTTAGCAAGTCACCTTGGTTTTCTAACTCTCCTGCTTTGAACTCATCGAAATATTCGCTAGTAACAAATACGCTGTGGTAAAATTCGTCGCCCTTATTGTTTAGCGTTGTCGGTTTCGAGTACTTAAACACCCCGTTATGGCTTGAACAGTAGAATCTCGAAAAATGTCTATTTAGCTTATTAGACCAGCGAACATATTCGATTGAAAAAATATTCCCAGATACGTTGAACTCGAGCGCTTCAACGTCCTTTTTGAGAGAATCACAGTTCAGCGACTCACCGTTGATGTTTATTGTGAAGCCACTCTCTTTCTTTAACTCCATAAGCCACGCAAAATCCTTTTTTAGATACTCCTGGATATTCGACTTAAACCCATACTCAGATAGATCAAAAATATTTTGAAATGTAACTATGGTTCCTGTATTTTCTTTATCAGAAAGGATAACTTCAGAAGGATCATAGTGATCAATTTTTGATTCATCTACCTTTATGGAATAAGCATGGAGAGAGCCATCCTCTTCGTAGCATGTATTCCAGGTTGCAGCTTGTGCAAAATGATAAAAGGTCAGTCGACCAAGACCATTCTTACCATGCAAGAGGGTATGCTGAACCTGCTGCTCCCTTTTTTCCGAAGACAAAACAGGAGTAAACTTTTTCTCCAGTAAAGAAAAGGGTATTCCTTTGCCATTGTCCTCAATTGACAGCAAATAAATGTCACCGATTTCGGAACACTCGAAGGATATATTTACGGTGTTTGCACCAGAATCGAAGCCGTTCCAAATGTATTCTGCAATTGCGCGATACGGCTTAACATCCTTCAGTCGGTTCTTTATACCTTTTGTATTAACCTCAACCTTGCTCACGCCCAATCTCCAGATCTTACTTTTGCTAATTGGTTCATATGACTAGCGACGTATACAGTGGCCTAACGAGGCTGTAGAAAAACCATTTTCCGGTCATCTGCCAGCCTGCTTAATTATTGTTGACTGACTTATATCTTCAATACAGCCAACTGTGCAAATTTTTGTTTTTGTGCATCCAACTCTGATTAATCAGCTGATAGAGCTGTGTAATGTCACCTTCAGGCATCCAATGTTCCGTATTTCATCAATTTCTCAATATTATGGATCACGCAGTACAACTGCCATTGACCCTGTACTTTCCTCAGTCCACGAAGGCCAAACCGATTCAACCCCTTGTTCACGGTGATATTGCCAAACACCGGCTCCACCACGGACATTCTGTGGCTATAAATCTCTTTGCCTTTCTGGCTATCAACACGCTCTTTCATCCAGTCCGTGTAACTGGCATTGCCAACTCTATTGGATGCCTCTTTCTCTAGGATAAAGGACACCTGTCGACCATGTCCTTTTCGCGTGTCTGCCGACTCGGGGTTTCTCATGCACTTTGCTTTCAATGCACAGTCTCTGCACTTGCTCAATCGTCCTTCAAAAAACAATTTTAAGTTGCCCTGGATATCTCTGCGCTCACTTTTTAACCACATCGCTTCACCGGCCGGGCACACACAGGTTTTGGTTTTTTGATTGAGCACAAACTCACTTGGAGCAAATCCTTGTGGTAACCGTTTTTCGTTCTGGTGCCGTTTCCCATATTTAGTTTTCTGGGCAGCGAACTTCGGGTCACGGCTGCGGAACTGGTTGTCGGGTACGTAGGCGTTGATTTTTTGATCGTGCAAATACTGCATGTTGGCTTCGTTCGCAAAGCCCGTGTCTGCGGTGAGTACCGTGCCGGTAGCGTAGATGTTTCTGCTGATACCAAGGCGCTTGTAACGCTGCTTGATGAGTTCTGCAACAGGCTGAAGGGTATGGTGTTCCTGGCCTTCCCCAAAGGCCTGTGCTTCGATGACAATTTGGTGTTTCTTATCTACTGCTGCCACACCGTTGTAGCCTTGAATCGTGCCTTTGCTGGTTGTCATCTTGGCACTTTCGTTATCCGTTATATTACTTTTCACTTCCTTGCGACTGCGGCCTTTCCCCATCCGTGGCGCAGCGCTCTTTAGGAATTTATCGATCTTCTCACTGGCGCTGTTGAGAGTCTCAATTGTTTGCTTTAAACGTTGAGCGCGATCCTGCTCACTCGATTCACTTTTGTCGATACGTTTGTGCTCTTTGATATGGTGGCGAATCTGACGCTGGATCTTGTCACGTTTCTCTGCCAGCTCCTTCAGCGTGCCCGACCACTCTTTGGCTGCATTCGATGATATTTTACAACCGTCAATCGCAAACAACTCATTGCCGAGTAATCCCTGCTCGTGACACACCAACAGTATCTGTTCAAAAATCTGCTCAATCTGATTGGTGTAGCTGCTGACAAAGTTGGCGATCGTCGTAAAGTGCGGGACGCTGTCACAGGACAATGCCTTAAAAATAATATTTGTCTGACAGCACCACTGGATCTGACGACTTGAGGTGATGCCTTTGGAGTAGGCAAACAGAATAATCTTCAACAATATCGCAGGATCATATGCTGGCCTGCCGCCGTCATCATTGTTGTAGTTTGGGTAATAAACAGAAAGATCAAGCTTGTTGTCTATCAGATAATGAATTGCGTGCTCAAACGTTCCTGGCTGCAGCTGCTCTTCATAATTGATCACCACCATCGCTGACTGATTGTAATCATAATGTTTGAACTTTGGCATGTGGCTTACCTGATTCTGTTGCGGTGTCACATTTTAGCAGAACGGATGGTTTTGTGGTTTTTTCTACAGCCTCAACGCCAAGTTAACCGGCAGAGCGGAACCGGCTTTCCGGCCGAGCGGTTTGCAGCGGGGCGTAAAATTTGCGAAGCAAATGCTCCGCTGCAAACTGTCCGCGTTGAACACCTGGTTATGCAAATCTAGTTCTCGGACCTTTGCTCTGCATGTCCGCCAATGATGTTCCAGCCTGCCTTTGAACCAACGTAAATATGCCTAGCTACAGACAAACCTTCGTCGCTGTCGAGGCCCCCTGCTGGCACATAATAGATACCATACCTTTCGTCTTTACAAGGCGCTTTGGAGCCGCAAACTGAACAGAACGAAGAAACCCAACCTTCTGATGTCTCAAACTGTCGCAACTCCGCTGGCTCCTTCAACCACGTCAAATCGTTGCCATCAACGACTATGTTTGCATTGGAGGGCGCACCAGTAACACGCCGGCACTTGGAGCAGTGGCATTGATAGATCTCTCCCTTGCTCGTATATATTTCGTAATGCAGTGCGCCACACAGACAACTTCCTTTAAATTTCAATCTATACTCTCCTGAGTTGCATAACGCCCCTGATCTGGCGCGAAAGTATGTTGGCGTGGCTTTTGCGCCCTTTGCAAAAGGCATGACGACATACTTTTGTCGCTCACGATCGGCTTGTTAGGTTCAGTCTCTACCATACCAATCCGGAAGCTCGAGACCGCACTCTTGATGTACACGATGGGCAAATTCATCCCTCGATCTAATTAGGTCTTCTATTTCTGAGATGGCTTCTTCCGCTCTGAGGACAGTAATGCCCATCTTACGCAGTTGCGCTCTCGCACCAAGTATTCCACCTGGCTGACTCCTCGAGGCCCCGTCATCGGTGATCAGGGGTGCACAGTATTTCCCTGAATTGAAAACTATCTCCACATCGTTCTTTTGGTTTTGATTGGCACAGCCAGCAGGGAAGATTGCGTTTTCAATATCTGTCATTCGTTGAGCATCGCTTTGGCCATTGGATTCCGTATAAGAGAAAATGTGGCCATAGGCCTTTTTCGTCCGTGCTGGAGAGTTCCCACCTGCAGCTTCCTCCATCGCGACTTCAGACATTAGTATATCGATCACACCGTTGTGCGCCCAAGACTCAAGTTTATTCATAGCCTCAACTTTCTGACGCGAATTTATTCGATTGGCATCGATGTGATACTGCCTGTAAACGTATCGAGAAGGCATCTCTATGGTCATGGCACTGGAGAACCTAACATTTGAATAGTGCGCTGGCACGTTTCCAAGCTTTTATGCACCCTATTTCCATACAGCGAAATATGAACTGCTCTCTGTAAATCGCTGATACCAGAACCCTGATTCAATTAGAAGGGGAAATTGTCACTATTAAGCGTGCTCACGCCTACTACGTTAGTTATGCGTGCACGGATACCAGCTTTAGTTGGGACAAGCAATTAGCCGATTGGCTAGAAGGTGCGGTGTTTAGTCGGCGGGATCACTTGGCTCCCCATGGGCACCGCCCTTCGGGTCAGCTACGCCAATCCAAATTTGCTCTGGGCGATTATGGGATTCGTAATCCGTTTTGGCGGACTACTCACTCCTTCGGAGTAGCTCGGCGGCTTTCCAAAATGCGACTCACTGTGTGGAACACAGTGAGGAGATGAGGCGGAAATATTACGGGGAAATTACTCGGAAAACCGTCCGAACTTAGGAGCGGCGATTGCGAAGATTCGACATAATAATGACCAGAATTGGTCACATATTGGTCATGTCGACAAGGCTTAATCAAACAAGTATTTGATTAGCAAAAATAAAAAATGGTGCACCCGGAGAGATTCGAACTCCC
>JAUSPW010000603.1 GCA_030652635.1 Pseudohongiella sp.
CCGCAAAAGCGCTTTGCCTGCTTTGTGACCGGTACTGATACCGGTGTTGGCAAATCGCTGGTTTCGGCGTCCTTGCTGGTGGCGGCCACACGCCTCGGGAAAAGTACAGCCGCAATGAAACCGGTGGCATCCGGGTGTGAACTGATTGAGGGACAATTGCGCAATGACGATGCGCTCTTACTGCAGCGCTACTGCAGTGTGGCATTGAGTTACGAGCAGATCAACCCGGTTGCCCTGCGTGCTGCCGTGGCGCCGCATCTGGCCGCAGGGCTTGAAGGTCGCAAAGTGTCTGTACAAAGGCTGACTGGATTTGCCCAAGCTGTTTTTTCAGAACGTGCCGATGTCACGGTAATTGAGGGGGCGGGTGGTTGGCGGGTCCCACTGAACCGCAGCGAATTCCTGTCGGATTTGCCACGCATACTGCAGTTGCCGGTGATCCTGGTTGTAGGTATCCGGCTGGGATGCATCAATCATGCACTATTGACTGCGGAGGCCATCCAGTCAGACGGGCTCAAACTGGTCGGCTGGGTTGCCAATCACTTGTCGTCAGATATGCCTATGGCTGCAGAAAACGTAGCCAGTCTGGTCAGTCTGATGCCGGCCCCGTGTCTGGGTGAGTTCCCATGGTCACCCGAGTCAACGCCAGACACCTTCAGCGACTTGCTGCATTTCGAATTACTGCTCAACAGCTAATGAGCCACCCGGCCTGACAGTGCGTATAAGCATTGGCTTGTTCTATGGTTGACGTTGACGTTAACGTCAACTGAAGCTACTTTATGCGCAATCCAAAATTTTACAACGCGCTAGATCGCAAACCATGACCGCGCGACCTGCCGTTTTTGCCACTTGATTGCTGTTATCCAGCCGGAGTTTGACTGTGCCTGATTACAAAGCCCCCGTCCGTGATATGAAATTTGTTCTGCATGAAGTGTTGCAGGCTGAGCACTTGCTGGCGCAGATGCCTGGCACCAGTGAAGTGACTGCCGATCTGATCGATTCCGTGCTGGAAGAGGCTGGCAAAGTCGCAGAGCAGTTGTTGGCCCCTCTTAATCGCCAGGGTGATGAGCAGGGTTGCCAGTTTAATGCGGGCGTTGTCTCCACGCCCACCGGATTCAAACAGGCGTATGACACCTTTGCGCAAGGCGGATGGATAGGTCTGGCGGGTGATCCGGAATATGGTGGTCAGGGCATGCCCAAAACACTGGCGGTGTGTTTTGAAGAGATGATGATGGCAGCCAACAGTTCATTGGCGCTGTACGCAGTCTTGAGTGCAGGTGCGTCGCTTGCCATTGCCCGTCACGCCAGTGCTGAGCTCAAGCAAGCGTATTTGCCAAAATTGTATGAGGGAACCTGGAGTGCGACCATGTGTCTGACCGAGGCACATGCCGGTACTGATCTGGGCATGATCAAGACCAAAGCGGTTCCTCAGGCGGATGGCAGTTATGAGCTTTCCGGTACCAAAATTTTTATCACCGGCGGCGAGCATGATTTGACCGATAACATCATTCATCTGGTGCTGGCCAAATTGCCGGATGCGCCTGCCGGTGCGCGCGGTATTTCCTTGTTTCTGGTTCCCAAGTATATGCCTGATGCCCACGGTGTGCCGGGTGAGCGAAATGCCGTCAGCTGTGGTTCTATCGAGCACAAGATGGGGATGAAAGGTTCGTCAACCTGCGTGATGAACTTTGATGGCGCCAAAGGATTCCTGGTCGGCGAGCTGAACAAAGGGCTCGCGTGTATGTTCACCATGATGAATTATGAGCGACTGACCATCGGTTTGCAGGGCTTGGGGCTGGGCGATGCGTCTTATCAGACCGCAGCATCTTACGCGCGAGATCGCCTGCAGGGGCGAGCGGCTACCGGTCCTGTCACACCGGAGAAGCCTGCAGATTCGCTGCTTGTTCATGCTGATGTCAGGCGCATGCTGCTTACCATGCGGGCAAACACTGAGGCCGCGCGTGCGCTGGCGGCCTACGTTGGTACCCAATTGGACATGGTGTATTTTCACCCGGATGAGCAGGTGCGCGCGCGTGCCGCCAAACTGGTTGCGCTACTGACGCCGATTGCCAAGGCTGCGTTCACTGATCGCGGATTCGAGGCTTGTGTCCTCGGGCAGCAGGTATTGGGTGGTCATGGTTATGTGCGCGAATGGGGGCAGGAACAGCATGTTCGTGATGCCCGTATTGCGCAGATTTACGAAGGTACAAACGGCATACAATCCCTGGACTTGATGGGCCGCAAAGTTGTATTTGATCGCGAGGGAATGCTGGATGTGTTGGTTGAGGATATTCGCGCGTTTATTGCACAGGAAAAAAATGGCAAGGTTGCCGGTTTTGTTTCGGTTCTGAATTCAGCCCTGCAAACGCTTCTGGATACCACTGCTACCGTGCGTGAGGCCAGTGGCAGCAACCCGAATGAGGTTGGCGCGGCGTCAGTCGCTTACCTTGATCTTATGACTTTGATTTTATACGGCTTTATGTGGACGCGCATGGTCAGTGTGGCCACCCGGGCGCTGGATGAAAACCCCTCATTGGACGCTGATTTCTACCAGGCAAAAATACATGTGGGTTGTTTTTACCTGGATAAATTGATGCCGCGTTACAAGTCGGTCGCAGAAGAAATTCGCGCGGGCAGTGACGTGGTGATGGCTATGGATGCGGCGCTGTTCTGAGCCGCATCCACCAATCATTGTGTGTTAGATCGACCATTCAACGTTGCTGGAAATGATCTGTTCCAGTCTTTGCAGTTCTTCAGCCTGTTCACCAATCACCGCCATGTTGCCGTCATTTGACGGCACAATGCGACCCTGAAAACGGGGATCTTTGACATCCAGGCTGCGTCCGATGGGTGTCGAGCGCACAAGAATGACTGACACCGGTCCGTTTTTACCCATGGTAACCAGATGAGCGCCGCGCAGGGTGCCACCCAGGCCGCACACCTTGGCAAACGTAATGATCAAGGTTTCCTCGCCCTCGGGCTGGTGAAGGCTTACCCCCGCATCAGCCAACACAGTCTCAACTTCCAGCCAGGAAATCGGCACTGTGATTTGCTCATAACGAGGGGCTTCGGCATAAACATGCTCCAGCATGGCGTCATGTAATGCCAGTTCGGAGGCGCTTGGCCGGTATTGCATAGTGCTGAACACAAACCCTGCGACAAGCACCAGACTGGCAGCATATGCAAAAGCGCGGCGGCCCAGCCATGAGCGATTGTCCGGTGCGGCCAATTTCTGGCGTAGTCTGTTTGGTACTTCAATATGCTGTGTTACCAGACGAATACTGTGATCCAGCTGCTTCAATTCATCGAGCAGTCGGCGACGATCTTCTCTGCCGCTTAGCGCACCCAGAAAGTCGGAATCTTCGTCAAACGGGTTGCTGTGCGCGCGTGTATGAAACTCCAGGTCATCCATGGATATTGACCTCTGGTTTGAATGTCACCTTGTTCACTTATTATGTTCTCGCTTTTTGTTAACACAGTTCTTCATGCGCTTCGTCTCCGGTCTCATCGCGGGCGGCACCCGGATCCAGTATGTCTCTCAGCTTGCTACGGGCTCTGAACAGTCGCGTCATCACGGTGTTGTTATTAAGATCGAGTATCTCGGCAATTTCTTTCCCACTGAATCCACCCACAACCTGAAGCAACAACGGATCCCGGTATTCACTCTCCAGTTGCATGATGGCATTGTGCAGTTCTGTCATTTTCTGGCGCTGATCGGGTTCGTTGCGGTCGTCTTCCTGAATCGACACATCGTCTATGTCGACCAGTTCCGGTCGATAGCGTTCATACATGCGGGCATTTTCGCGGCGTAGAATTGTGAACAGCCACGCTTTTGCGGCATCGTCACTTTGCAAGCTGTCAAACGAACGCCACGCACGCAAAAAGGTTTCCTGAACCAGATCTTCGGCAACGCTGGGATTGCGTGTCAGCCAATATGCATAACGAAAGACGTCCTGATAGAACCTGTCCACCAGCGATTCATAACGCTTTTTGCGATTGTTGCCCAAGATGATGGGGCGATTGACCGGCGGTTCACTCATTTTGTTTCGTTTGGGTTCCTTTATATTCCCCGTCAGCTTAGCGAAGTCGCTTGCTGTTGGCCATGCAGTTTACACGTTATACTGCCGGTCGTTGATGTCTAGTCCTGATTTCCCAGAGAAATGGTTGACAATTTATGATTCGAATAGCAATTGCCGGCGTTGCCGGTCGCATGGGCCGCACGTTGGTGCAGGCGGTTGTCGACAAAGCGGACACGGCAAAGGTTTGTGCGGGTATTACCTTGCCAGATGATCCCCAGCTTGGCACCGATATCGGACTGATCGCCGGTGTGGGTGCTTTGGGTGTCATGGCGTGTCAGTCCTTGGCCAATTGCCTGGAAGATTTTGATGTGCTCATCGATTTTACATCCCCTGAGGCCACGCTTGATCACCTTGACCATTGTTTGGCGGCAGGCAAAGCCATGGTCATAGGAACAACCGGTTTTACGACTGAGCAGAAACAGCAGATCAGCATGGCGGCGCGCAAGATACCGGTGGTGTTTGCCCCGAACATGAGTGCGGGCGTGAATATCAGCCTGAAGTTATTGCATCTGGCTGCCAAGGCGCTGGGTGACGATGTGGATATCGAGATTGTAGAGGCGCATCACCGACACAAAAAGGATGCCCCGTCAGGAACCGCGTTACGCATGGGTGAGGTGATCGCAGAGGCTCTGGGCAGAAATCTGGACGACGTCGCAGTGTATGGCCGAGAGGGCATCACCGGCGAACGTGATCGCAAGACCATCGGTTTTGCAACAATCAGGGGCGGAGATGTTGTGGGTGATCATACGGTGATTTTTGCTGGACAAGGCGAGCGACTGGAGATCACGCATAAGGCCAGTAGTCGAATGACCTTTGCCAGTGGCGCCGTGCGCGCTGCTGTCTGGCTGGGAAGTCGACCAGCAGGGCTGTATTCGATTGATGACGTGCTCGGTCTGAATGACCTTGATCAGTCCGCCGGCTGATCAACGTGTCTTACTCGTAGACACGTCGGGGGGCGATCCCGTACAATTACGCCTCAGTATGATTACCACTGAGCACACAACGACGCAGCATTTTTAAAAAGCGGAATGAAACAAAGCTTTCATTCCGCTTTTTTTCGCCTGTCGTCTATCCGGGAGATAACATTGAATAATTCAGCAGTTCTCGCCCTGGAAGATGGAAGCATCTTCAGAGGCAAGGCCATCGGAGCGCTGGGATTATCCAGTGGAGAGGTTGTTTTTAATACAGCCATGACTGGTTACCAGGAAATATTGACTGACCCGTCTTATGCACGCCAGATTGTCACGTTGACCTACCCTCACATCGGCAATACCGGCATCACTGCAGAAGACAATGAGTCAGATGGTGTCTGGGCAGCCGGGCTGGTGATTCGCAATCTATCCATGATCGTCAGCAACTGGCGCAGCGAAATGTCGCTCGATGAGTTTCTCAAGGCGCAAAATGTTGTCTCGATCGCAGACATCGATACGCGCCAATTGACACGTCACCTGCGTGATAGCGGCCCACTTAACGGCTGCATTCTGAGCGGAGATTTGCTCGCAGAAAAAGGCGAGCAGTATGCGCTTGAACAAGCACGCGCATTCCCCGGTCTGAAAGGCATGGATCTGGCCAAGGAAGTGTCAGTCGACAAATCCTATGAATGGAATGAAGGCGTCTGGCAGCATAGCCTTGGCCATCCGGTGATGAATCACCAGAATCCCTTTCACGTCGTTGCCTATGATTACGGTGTAAAACGCAACATTCTGCGTATGTTGGCGCAGCGCAATTGTAAAGTGACCGTTGTGCCTGCGCAGACCTCGGCAGCCGATGTGCTCGCGCTCAAGCCCGATGGTGTGTTTTTGTCTAATGGCCCGGGAGATCCGGAGCCTTGTGACTACGCAATCACTGCGATAAAAGAAATTCTGAACACTGACATTCCGGTGTTTGGTATCTGCCTTGGCTGTCAGTTGCTGGCGCTTGCCTGCGGCGCACAAACCATCAAAATGCGTCTTGGGCATCATGGTGCCAACCACCCGGTACAAAATCTTTATGACAAGACTGTGCTGATTACCAGCCAGAACCACGGCTT
>JAUSPW010000626.1 GCA_030652635.1 Pseudohongiella sp.
CCTTCGTAGGTGTTCACCACTTCGAGGTTTTGCATGTGACGCATCACCGGGTATTCATCAGAGATGCCGTTGCCGCCCAACATGTCACGCGCTTCACGTGCCACTTCCAGCGCCTTCAGACAATTGTTGCGCTTGAGCAGAGAAATCGTCGGGATGCCAAGTTTGCCCTGGTCTTTCAGGCGGGTTGCTTGCAGACAACCGAGCAGCGCCAGACTGATGTCCGTTTGCATAACCGCCAGTTTTTTCTGAATCAGCTGGTTGGCAGCCAGCGGGCGACCAAACTGTTTACGATCCAGCACATACTGACGTGCGGCGTGCCAGCAGGTTTCTGCAGCACCAAGGGCTCCCCACGCGATGCCCAGACGGGCAGAGTTCAGGCAGCTGAACGGGCCTTTCAAACCTTCAACGTGTGGCAGCATGTTTTCTTCAGGCACAAATACTTCGTCCATCACGATTTCGCCGGTCACTGATGCGCGCAGCGCCAGCTTGCCTTCAATCTTCGGAGCGGACAGGCCTTTCATGCCTTTTTCAAGGATGAAGCCTTTGATGATGCCGTCGTCGTTTTTAGCCCAAACGATAAACACATCAGCAAACGGTGAGTTGCTGATCCAGTTTTTGGCGCCGCTCAGGCTGTATCCGCCCGGGACTGTGCGCGCACGGGTGACCATGCTGCCAGGATCAGAACCATGGTCTGGCTCCGTCAAACCGAAACAACCAATAAACTCGCCGCTGGCGAGTTTGGGCAGGAATTTCTGCTTCTGCTCTTCGCTGCCAAAGGCGTGAATCGGGTGCATGACCAGTGAAGACTGCACACTGAACATGGAGCGGTAACCCGAATCAACTGCTTCTACTACACGGGCAATCAAGCCATAACTGACGTAATTGGTGCCGGTGCAACCGTACCCGTCGAGTGCCGGACCGAGCAGGCCCAATTCTCCCATCTCACGGAAAATCGCCGGATCGGTTTGTTCTTTACGGTACGCATCACGCACGCGTGGCAGCAATTTTTCCTGACAATACTGACGGGCAGCATCACGGATCATGCGTTCTTCTTCTGTCAGAAGTTCTTCGAACAGAAATGGGTCCTTCCAGTCAAAAGGTGCGTTGTCTGATTTTGCAGACATAATCTACTCCTGGCTAACGTGTCGTGTATGGGCTGCGTCCCGGATCATAAAATTGGTTACCGAGCGAAGGCTCAGTAGTTTATCAGCATGACTGCGGCGGAAAAAGCGCAATTACCAGCAAGCCGTCTGTCGGAGGGATGAGAGCGACAAGCTGCTGTCGTTTCTTACGTTGATTTCACAGAGCCAGATCGCAGCCGGGCTGCTATCATACCGCCATGGACGTTTCATACCTTTTAGATTCCCTTAATGACGAGCAGCGCCGCGCCGTGGCCGCTCCGCCCGCCAGTATGCTGGTGTTGGCCGGTGCTGGCAGCGGCAAAACGCGCGTATTGGTGCACCGTATTGCCTGGCTGATGCTGGTCGAGGGTGTTTCGCCGTTTGGCATCATGGCGGTTACTTTTACCAATAAAGCTGCGCGTGAAATGCGCAGTCGTATCGAAGAGCTGCTCGAGCGGCCGATCGGGGGCATGTGGGTAGGCACCTTTCACGGCCTTGCTCACCGACTGTTGCGCACACACTGGCGAGAAGCCAATCTGCCGGAAAGTTTTCAGATTCTGGACAGTGATGATCAACTACGTCTGATAAAGCGTTTGTGCAAAGCCCTTGGCGTCAATGATGAGAAATGGCCGCCACGTCAAATTCAGTGGTACATCAACAGTCAGAAAGACGAAGGTTTGCGCGCCAGCCATATAGAACATTTTGGTGACGACTACACACGCACCATGATTACTGTCTACAAGGCCTACGAAGAATCTTGTCAGCGTGGCGGTATGGTGGACTTTGGTGAAATTCTGCTGCGCGCCCATGAGTTGTGGCTGAACAACCCTGAGCTGTTGGCCCATTATCAACAACGTTTCCAGCACATTCTGGTGGACGAGTTTCAAGACACCAA
>JAUSPW010000628.1 GCA_030652635.1 Pseudohongiella sp.
GCTTCGTAACCGCCAAACATGGAATCTTCGACGAAGTCCAGGTAAATCACATTCCGCGTATCAAACCCAAGCGACCTGCTCTGCAAGAAACCAATCTGGGCGTTAATGACCAACAAAGCAATAAGCACGGTAGTCGAGATAGCAATTTGTACAACAACCAGACTCTTGCGGATAACGATCCCCCTGCTGCTGTTAGCATAATTTCCTTTCAGGCCCTGAATAGGCTTTTGAGAACTCAGGACAAGTGCCGGGTATAAACCCGCAGCAATGGCAGTAGCGGCCAGCACTGTAAATGCAATCAAAACACGTTTGCTATCACCAAGCAGGTAGCCAAGCTGATTATCGATAGTCGGAATCGCAATCCAGGGAGAAATCAGTTCCACCAGAACCAGACTGAACAATGTCGCGATTGCCATCAAGACAAAAGTCTCGCTGAGAAATTGCATGATCAACTGGCGACGGAGCGCGCCGACCGTTTTCCGAATTCCAACTTCCTTAGCGCGCGTGACACCCTTCGCAGTCGACAGATTAACAAAATTGCACACGGCTATTGTCATCAGCAATATCGCGATTCCGATCAACACATACATCTGTCGAGCATCCTCCTTGCCGGCGTTGACTTCGCTTTGCACCTGTTGCGAGTGCAGATGAATGTCTTGCAGCGACTGCATGACAGCGGCTATATAACCAGACTCTTCGCGCTCTTCGATCAGCGCCAGAACTTTCTGCTCAACAACCAACGGATCACTATCTGGATAAAGTCTGACATAGCTCTGCATATCAATTACCCGCCATGATTCATAGCGTGCAGCCATTTCAACTGGCCAGGCAGGGTCTGGCAGCATCGCCATTATCAAATCAGCCTGTATATGTGAGTTTGCTGGCATGTCCTCAATGACACCCACGACGCGCATGTCGCGAGAGTTAAAAACATTGATCACCTTCCCCACCGCATCCTGGTCACCGAACAACTGCATAGCAAAAGACTGCGACAGCACTGCTGTATTGGGCTCGGTCAAGGCCTCACCACTCACACCTGCTATCAAAGGGAAATTAAACATCTGAAAGAACTCCGGCTCTGCCAACAATGCCTGATCCAGATAGTGAACCCTATCGTTTACTCTGACTGTGATGGACAACGAAAACTGAAACCGGGTGGCTAGTTCTACTTCAGGAATTTCATTGCGAATCGCGGGAATAAGCGCGTTCGTCGTCATGCCAGCAGGATAAACATCAGGCTGACTGGTATCGATCGTCAGAAACCTGTAGATGCGATCGGAATTCTCATGAAACTGATTAAAAGAGTAATGGTAACTAACGTAAGTAAAAATGATCAGGGAACAGGTTATCGCGACCGTAAGGCCTGCCAAGGTCATCACGGTAAATAACTTATCCGCCTGAATCTGGCGCCAGAAATATTTTATGTCTGCCATGGTGTCACCTTATTTTTTTATTGATCTATTGCCAGGTCAGATAAGATCGTCGCTGTGTGTTTTACAGATATCTCAACTCAATACGCTCAACCTCTCGCATCTGCCCGTAGCTCGATGTGATGACACGTTCCCCTGCCTCAAGCCCTTCTCTTACCTCGATGAAGCGATTGTTACGCCGCCCGGTTGATATCTCCCGACGCGTTGCATAACGCTGATCTGCATCCAGTAAAAACACCCAGTTACCACCTGTATCCTGAGCAAACCCACCCAACGGTAGAAGTATGCTTTCTATGGGGTTACCCAGCGTCAGCTCCAGCTGTAAGGTCTGACCGCGTCGCACGTTATTGGGTGTGCCTTCATCGAACTGCAGATCGACTGCGAATGTACCTTGCGTAATCTCCGGGTATACCTTGATCACGGTTGCCTGCAAACGCTGCCCACCCAAGGTGAACCCAGCGGATTGTCCCGGTGCAACACGGGTCACGTAGAACTCATCGACCAGAGCCTGAATTCTGAACTCGTCCACTACATCGATCTGGCCCAGACGTTGCCCACGACTCATACTCTCGCCTATCTGCACCGGTAGAGAAGTCAGCTGGCCAGCAACCGGCGCACGCACCAGCAGATTTTCGAAGGTACTCATCGCCAACTCCAGATTCTGCTCCAGTTTCTGAATCTGTTCCGAGATCAGCGTCATTCGCTCCCCCCGAATACGGTCCTCCAAATCCTTACGCATAGTTGTATTGACATGTATCTTGCGCTGATACGCCAACTCATCTGTGACGCTTTCAAATTCTTCGCGAGATATGTGATTGTTAGTATGCAACGCCTGCATTCTGGATTGTTGCCGCTCCAGCACTATGATGCGGTATTCGATATCAATCAACGCCCGTTCGGTCATCAGTCTTGTGGTTTCCATGCCGTTGGCGATGTTGCTCAGATTGTTCAGCTGTTCGGTAGTCTGCGTATCATTAGTGGCGACACGCAATTGCAGGTCGCTGTTGCTCAGCTGCAGCAACGGCTGTCCGGCTTCGACAAAACTGCCCTCCTCTACCAGCACTTTTTCGATCACGCCCCCATCAACAGCGTCAAGAAACACACTATTAAATGGCAGGATGGTACCCCTGATGGGAGTGACATCTTCAAACGCGCCGATGGTTACCTCGGAGATAATCAATTGTGCTGCATCCGCGCTGTACGTACGAATGGAAGCATCCCTGAGCAATGATTGGCCGAACCACAAAACACCAGCGCAGATAGCTGCGACCAGTAGCCATTGCCAGAGCGGTCTTCGAGTTTTTTCAAGCTTTCTGTCCATCGTTTAATCCACTTCTATGCCGCAGGAAAGCCAAACGTCATTCATAACGCAACTTGTCGACAGGATTGCCTGTTGCTGATCGCCAGGATTGCAGTAGAACCGTTGTGACACTGATCCCGGCTATCAAAACGAATGCCCAGATAAAGGGAAATACCGTGAGATCGGCGGTGTAGGTAAATCGACTCAACCAGAGCTGTACAAGATAGATGCTGAGTATTGACGCAGGGACAATCGCCAGGACCAGCGCAAAGAGCGCATGGCGTGAAAGCAACAGAAGTGTCTGGTATGTTGAGGCACCGAGCACCTTACGAATGGCAAGCTCTTTGCTGCGTTGCTCGGTGGCGTACGACGTCAGACCAATGAGGCCCAGCAGAGAAATAATAACGCTGATGCCTGCAAATATGCTGACCAGTCGTGCAGCCCTGATGTCGTCCTCATAGAAGTTCAGCCAACTTTCTTCAAGGCTGCGGATCTCAGGACTTGCACCGGTGGCGAATCTGGAAATTACCTCAGCAATATCGCCTCGGGCTGCAGACATATCACCGGTAACTGCGATGATGAGGTCGCGCTCGACCTCAGCGCGCGCTGACTCAGACATTCCGCTGAATGCGCCCGGTGAATTGTTTAATGGCCATAGAACCAATGGTCCGATAGGCTCATGTAGCGACTGGTAGTGGAAATTCCGGAATACTCCTATGACTTCCCCGCCACCGCCAATGCGCTTTCCCAATGGCTGTTCCCAGCCCATTTGATTCACCAGAGCCTCACTGACCATTACATAGGTCACTCCTCTTCCATCAGGCTGCGATGGAGACGCTCGCCCCAGGATTAATTCGATGTCCATGACGGTTAAAAATTCAGAACCTACATTAATCGGATGAGTCATGTTCGTAGTGAGTTCGCCGTCATTTTGTTCCACCTCGGTGATGGACATCGCCAAACCCTGACCTGGTGAAAATGACGCCGTCGCAACTGCACTCACTCTACTTGACTGGAGTAATTGCTGTCTGATGACTTCAATCTGCTCAACCATATCGGCACCTTTCAGTCGAACCGTCAATTTGTCTTTTGTTTCGAAACCCAGCGGGGCGTCAAGCACAAACCGCACTTGATTCTGCATAATCAAGACACAAATGATGATGCTGCAAGAGATGACCAGTTGGAAAACAACCAGTACGTCGCGTACGCCTGGGCGCTGTTTCATACCCGCAGCAGGTTTCAGACTCAACATCACACGCGTCCTCGCCAGGTACATGGCAGGATAGAGTCCTGCCAAGAGACTGACGGAGGCCCACAAGACAAAAATGAGAATGATGACCAGTGGACGCGAGAGCATAACCAACAACTCGGACTTGCCGATCAGATCGTTCAACAACGAAAGTTCCAGTACACAAACGGCAAGCAAAATTCCCGCCACCAGACTCACTGTGCAATACACAAAGGATTCGCTGAGCAACTGAACAATGAGCTGAGACCGGCTGGCACCCAACACTTTACGCATGCCGATCTCACGAAGGCGCTTGCTTGCGCGCGCCGTGGTCAGATTTATGTAATTGATGCAAGCCATTATCAGCAGGAAAACTGCAAGCCCAACAAGTGTGTAGACAGTCACCACATTGCCATTGCGCCCTCCATCCAGGATGGGCTCACTGTAGTAGTTATCCGTCAGAACCTGTGAACGCAGCGTGTATCCACCGGCAGTAAAAGGCAAATCAGCCTGAACGTAAGCGTCGAAATATCGTTGTCGAATTAAATCGAATATGTCCTGAGAGAATGCATCACTCACCAGCAGATAAGTGGTCACTGAGGCAAGATATCTGGCGCTGTGCGAATCGGGAAACCCCGGGCTGTAAACTTGCATCAGCTCTAGAGGAAGAATTGCATCGTATCTGAACTGCACATTCTCTGGCAGGTCCTCATATACAAGCGATACCCGAAAATCGAATCGCTCAGTATTCAGAACTTCTCCAACTTGATTTTTGTCTCCGAAATAATATTGAGCAAAGGACTCGCTGATGGCGATCGAGT
>JAUSPW010000637.1 GCA_030652635.1 Pseudohongiella sp.
GGGCGATGGTAATCCCCAAACACAGTGACAACACTTCAACCTTATGCGGGATCAGTCAGGCATGCAAGCATCCGGGTGCGCTGTTACCGTCCTCCCTTACGGCAACCGGTGAGTGGGGTGCACAAAATACAGCGAGCCTAACTTCGCCCCGGTTGAGCGCTTGACGACATTTGCCCCCCCAACCAACGTCAGTGTGTCAGGCGACAATGCATCCGTGCCTGTCAACACTGACAATCGGTAAAATCTGAACATTAATTTTACTCCGATCCGACCAGCTCAAAAATCAGTCGATCTCCATCAATTAACTGAAAGAGCAGGCCTCGGTATTCAATAGTGTCATCAACGACGAGCTCAGGGACACGGAGCATCCCTGAAGCTGAACTGAACGTTGAAAACTGCGCGGGTAAGACCGAAAGGTTTTGGATAGTCTCAGGCAATACCTGAATCTGCACCGTAGGCTCCATGCGCAGCAATTGGAAATCCAACTGGATAGCACCCAGCTCGCCAGCGTCCACAAACGAGCGCATCTGATTGCTGCACACATCAAAACGATTGGCGACGGGTGCGTTGGGTGTTGAGGTGACCGGTACGTAATTGAGCCCCAATTTGCGCTGACCATTGTCTACCAGCACAAAGACTTCCGCGTATCCAAATACGCCATTGCCCACCAGTGGCTGCCCCCATAACAAGCGCGTCCTGACCTCAGCGTCTCCTCCCAGGCTAGCGCGCGTCAATGCACGCAACCTGGCGCCACTACCTTCAAAAAACATCGTAGTCTGATCAGAAGGATCGTTATTATAAATAGCCACAATATCGGACACACCATCAAAATTTACATCAACATTTCGCAGGTGATAAGGCGTGTTTCTGGCGTTGTCAGGATCCTGGGTAATTCCTGACAAACAAACATCGGTGCTGTCGACAAACTGTCTGTTACCAAGGTTGCTCAGCAACTGAATCCCGGTACCACGATAATTTGAGTTATAGGCGGTCATCATTAAGTCCAACCGACCGTTTTGATTAACGTCGAACGCCTGAATTTCAATTATTTCGTACTTGTCACCGCTGACAAAGCGCTGCATGTCAGGCAAATGCGTGACCTGCGCATTGGAGAAATCGCCGTTGCCGGGATTCCAGTAAATGCGACTGGGCAAGGTGGTCAGCCCCTGTTTGCGGCCGACAATCATGTCCACATGTCCGTCTTTGTCCAGATCAGCCAGTTCAACAGCCCACGAAAACTCGCTGGTGACATCGGCGCGTATAAACGATTCCGGCAAACGAGTGCGGTCCAGATCAAATTGGGCATTGCCACGATTCATCAACAAATAAGGCGCTCTTGCCGCATTGCCTTGTGGCGGGTTGGTAACCAGGATATCGATAAACCCGTCACCATTCACATCACCAACCGCTGCGTTGTGCGAAAAATCTGAAAGTCCAGGCAGTCGATCAGTGGCATCGGCAAATCCTTGTCCGGTGCCTAACAACAGTTGATTGCGAAAACCCGGATAGGGATGCGCGTCCCAACCATGGTCAGCGATAAAAATATCCTGGATGCCGTCATTGTTAAAATCGGCTACCAAGACTTCGCGCGCCCACTCGTTCATGGGCCTGTCGCCTGTTGCTGCTCTGAACGTATTGTCGCCATTGTTAAGTAGAATTTGACCTGGTTGCGGGCCGGGCGAGGGACGATCTGTTGGCGTATACCCCGTGACAACCACGTCGGTAAAACCGTCGCCATTCACGTCCTCAAAATACAAAAACCGATCATCACCAACGTCTGTATTCATAACAAAATGGCTGTATGACACTGGACCTGCAGTGTAAGTCGAACGCTGAGCCGTTTGTGCTTCAACGACAGAGGTCAATGGCGAAACCACAATCAGGGTAAACAACAATTTCTGGCGAAATCCAGCTTTAAGCAGGCAGTGCGGCATGGAGAGGCTCTCACTTATTTTTGGTTCGTTTTTAATCTATTGTGGACCATAGGCAATATCAAAAATTGCGTCAATAGCCTGCTGATATCGCAGTCGATAAATTCTCACACAATAGTCGTAAATCCATTTGGTTGAAACACACGCAGATGCTAATGTCTTTTGTACTGACTACCGGAGACCTGCCCTTATGAAAAATCCATTCTCTAGTGCGTTGATTTTTTTAATGACCTGGACGATTGCTGCGGGTAGTTACGCGCAGGATACCTACCGGATGCCTCCACCGGAAGTTGCGGCACTGGTCGATGCGCCATCGACGCCCGGATTGGTGTTGTCACCTGATCGCAGCCTGATGCTGTTACTACACTCACCGGGAGTGCCGACCATTGCAGATCTCGCCCAACCCGAACTGCGATTGGGTGGCTCACGCATTAACCCGCGGGATAATGGCCCAAGCCGGGCAACCTACACCAATCGCATCACCATCAAAAATCCTGCAGACCTGAGCGAGCGCGACATTGGCGGTTTGCCAGACAACCCGGTTATCCGCAACGTTGTGTTTGCGCCAGATGGCCGGCGCATTGCCTTTGTGCTGTCACGCGCAACCCATACCGAGTTATGGCTGGCTGAACTGGCGACTGCCAGTGCGCGACACCTGGGCAATTTACACGTCAACAACACCTGGGGAGGCGCGCCGTTTGACTGGTTGCCCGACAGTTCGGCGCTGCTGGTTCGCAGTGTGCCCGGCGACCGGGGCAGCGCGCCGCAGCCACCTCTGGCACCGCTGGGTCCAGTAATACAGCAATCCACTGGTGAGGCAGCACCGGCCAGAACCTATCAGGATTTGTTGAGCAATCCGCACGATGAGGCGTTGTTTGATTACTACTTCACGTCGCAATTGATGCTGGTGGATCTCGATGGCACAGCGCGCACAGTGGGCAGCGCAGCAGTTTTCAACAATTCATCCGTGTCTCCGGATGGCAACTATCTGCTGATCAGCCGACTGGAAAAACCTTATTCCTACACCGTGCCAGCCAGCCGCTTCCCAACAGTGACTGAAGTCTGGAATTTACAAGGCCAGTTGATTGCAGAAATTGAGTCATTGCCACTGCTGGATAATATTCCCATCGCTTTTAACTCAAGCTACGAAGGCAAGCGCAACATCGCCTGGCGTACCGATGTCGGGTCAACGCTGTTCTGGGTGGAAACGCAAGATGGTGGCGTGCCCGGCAACGACGTCAGTGTGCGTGACATAGCCTATCTGCAGGACGCTCCGTTTGATACGCCGCCGCGTCAGATTGCGGGACTTGCTACACGATTTGCTGGTGTCACCTGGGGGCATGGTGAACTCGCCATGATTTCCGAAACCTGGCGCGCTGATCGCACAACACGCACCTGGCGCATCAGTCCAGACAGCAATAACCCATGGACCAATGCCGCACTGATGTTTGAGCGCAATTATGAAGATGAGTACGCCAACCCCGGCTCGCCGGTCATGCAGATCAATGCCTTTGGCAGACCGGTCATTCAGACAGCACCGGAAGGCAATGAGATTTTCCTCACCGGGATGGGCGCATCCGATGAAGGCAACAGACCGTTTTTGCGGGCGCTGAATCTGGACAATGGCCAAATGCGTGAGATCTGGCGCTCTGAAGCACCTTACTTCGAGTCAGTGGTTGCAGTCAGCTCACCTAATGCCACACGGTTTATTACCCGGCGCGAAAGTAAAACCGAACCGCCAAATTTTGTGGAATGGAATCTGGCTGACAACAGTGACCGCTCCATCACCGCATTCCCGCACCCGACGCCCGAACTGGTTGATGTGCAATCAGAGTTTGTCACCTACCCGCGCGCCGATGGTCTACAGTTGTCCGCACAGTTGCTGTTGCCTCCCGGGTACAACGCACAAACTGATGGACCGCTACCGTTGGTTCTTTGGGCGTATCCGCGAGAGTTTGCCTCTGCTGACAGTGCTGGCCAGATAACCGATTCACCATATCGATTTAATGCCATCAGTTACTGGGGGCCACATTTTCTGGTGACCCAGGGTTATGCCGTATTGAATAATGCGGCGATGCCTATCGTAGCACCCGCACCGGATATCGAACCCAACGAGTCCTTTATAGAACAACTGGTAGCCAATGCCAGCGCTGCAATTGATTACCTGGTAGAGCGCGGCGTGGCAGACCGGCAGCGGGTCGCC
>JAUSPW010000644.1 GCA_030652635.1 Pseudohongiella sp.
GAGGCGGACTCAGCGTAATCTGCAGAACGATATCGGTGGATCAGAATCCAATTCAATGCTTTGTATTGTATTTATTAGCCAGCATACATTAGCATTCGTATGTAAAGTTATTGCAGTCGACCAGGGCAAACACGCTGCTCATCGTTGACCACGGATGTCCCGTATGGAGCGGGTGACCACACCAAAAATCTCCAGCTCGCTGTCATTGCCGAGCGTAATGGGCGCATAGGCGCGGTTTCGGGGTAGCAGCATGGTTACCGGATGCAGCGCCAGTTCCTTGACCGTGAACTCCCCGTCCAACACCGCAATCACCACATCACCGTGGTTCGCCCGCAGCGATCGATCCACCACCAGAATGTCACCGGGGAAGATACCGGCCTCAATCATGCTATCGCCGGAGACGCGCACAAAAAATGTCGCGGCAGGGTGCTGTATGCATAATTCATTCAGATCCAGCGTCTTTTCAACAAAGTCTTGCGCCGGCGATGGAAAGCCAGCGGATACCCGCTCCAAAAACATGGGAATAAGGCGCAGCGCAAAGCTGCCGGCTTTGCCTAAGATGGATGTATGCATGGTGCCTCGGAGGTTGGTGCTAGATAACTGTATTTATATACAGTATCAGAGAGAGCGGTTGATGTGAAGGATAGGCGTTGACTGCCCCAGTTTGATACCTGATACGCGGTAGGTTATGTTCCTTGTGGTCTTGCAGGCAGTGCTGAACCCAGGTTTTTAGGGAGACGAAAAAACGGCTCGTTTTTTCTACCCGACCTCGTTTATTCTTCGAGACATCATTAATAACAACAATAATAAGAAGGTTCCCCTCATGCGAATGTCATTCCGAATGCTGACCCTCACCGGTCTGGCGCTGGTCCTGCAGCAAACAGCTTTTCAGCAAACAGCCATTGCCCAATCAGATCTGTCTCCGTTACAGGATTACGCACCGGTGACGGATCAACTGCTGCTGGAACCACCGGCCAGCGACTGGCTGATGTGGCGGGGAACCTACGATCTCAGTGGTCATAGTGCTTTGGAGCAGATCAATCGCAACAATGTTGCGGACTTAAAACTCGCATGGAGTGCGCCGCTGGGTGAAGGCGGCAATATGACCACACCGCTGGTACACAGCGGCGTGATGTTTATCGCCGACACCAACAACGTGCTGCTGGCACTGGACGCCCGCAATGGCAAAGAGTTGTGGCGCTACCAGCACCCCTCTGACAATCTCGATGGCCGCCGCATCGGCATCGCCCTCTACGGTGACAAGGTTATCGTGCCGCATAACGATCTGGATGTGGTGGCGCTGAATGTGCGCACCGGCGAGGTTGAGTGGGAGCAGGCGATCAGTGTGCCGTCAACTGAAGTGAGCCGAGGCTACTATTCCCTTCGTGGCGCGCCAATGGTGGCGAATGGCATGGTGGTGCAGGGCGTTGGGGCCACGATTGTGCCTGAGGGCGGCTTTATTGTTGGCCTGGACCTCGAAACGGGAGCAGAACAGTGGCGCTTCCATACCGTCGCGCGCCCCGATGCGCCGGGTGGGAATACCTGGAACAATCTTCCCCTGAATGAGCGCAGCGGTGGATCCGTGTGGATACCCGGCAGCTACGATCCCGCGCTGGATCTGGTATTTTTCGGCACCGCGCCAACCTACGATACCGGGCCACTGTTGCCTGATCTGGGCATTGACGGTGTGTCCAACGCCGCACTGTATACCAACGCCACCCTGGCGCTGCGGCCACGCACCGGTGAACTGGCCTGGTACTTCCAACATATGCCCAACGATCAATGGGATCTGGATTGGGTCTATGAACGGCAGCTGGCGAATCTGCAGATCAATGGTGAGCAGCGCAGAGTGGTGTTTACCGCTGGCAAGATGGCGCTGTATGACATGCTTGATGCGGCAACCGGTCAATACCTGACGTCGCTGGACACCGGCATCCAGAACATGATTTCCCATATTGATCCGCTCACAGGCGACAAGACTTTGTACCCGAGCGCTATACCCAATGCCGAGTTGGGACACTTACTGTGCCCATATATGCTGGGGGGCAGAAACTGGCAGGCTGGTTCGTATGATCGCAGCAGAAACATGGTGTACCTGCCCCTGTCAGAACTCTGCATGATGGGCGGCCCCATCGGTGAGGGCACGTTGTTGAGCTCAGGTGTCGAGACGACCGCCCAGCCACGCCTGGACAGCGATGGTAACTTTGGTCGCCTGCAGGCCATTAATCTGGACACCATGGCGCTGGCCTGGGCTCATCGCGAGACAACGCCACCGGTCACTGCGGTTCTGGCAACGGCGGGCAGTCTGGTGTTTGGTGGATTCCTGGATCAGTCCTTCAAAGCCGTCGATGCAGATACTGGCGATGTGCTCTGGGAAACATCACTCGGACATATCCCCTCGTCGTTCCCGATGACCTATGCGGTCGATGGCAAACAATATGTTGCCATCGTGCGCGGCCAGCCGAGCCGCTTTGTGGGCAGTCTGTACGGCATCATTGCCGGCTTCCTGGGCGCTGACAACAGCGCCCTTGGCACGCCCAGCACTGGGGCTGCGATTATGGTGTTTGCGCTTTGATTAGCTTTCTGGCCAGTACCGGTTTGGTGCGTTAACGAACTGTCGACTGGCTGGATCGAAGCTAAGGTCCCTCCTACGTGTATTTACCTACCGTTGTAACTATCTGCATACACTGCGCGTGCGCGCATGAAAACTGGCCTGAATACAGTCCGGTTGATCATTCAATATCAAGGAAAATTCATGGTTCACCATCTGACCACCGCCGCACTGGCTTTCGCTTTTTCGAGGGCAATCGCAATTCACTGGACGAGATCAATCTGGCATCCCGGGCATGGTGGCAAGAAGGACGAAACCGACAAGGATGCTGAGCGCTACTTCCGGATCGTGGATCATGCTGTGCATACCCACTTCTCCAAAGTGTCACATTTGCCTTTGATATTGCTTGCTCTGCCCGAGCACCACCACATGTTTCACAAACTCAGCCATAACCCCTTCCGGCTGGATAAAGGTCTTGCCGTAAATCCCGAAGGGCACAGTCATGAAGAGTTGCTGCAACGTATATGGGAGTTGATGGAGCCCGAATACATTGCCAATCAGCTGCGCATGGTTGAGACCTTTGCACAGGCGCACGGTCAGGGGCTGGGCAGTGATGTCTGCAGAGCGGATGCCCGGAAGTTCAGGCGTCGCGGCAACATTCAGGTATTAAATCACAGCAAACCCGCCTCGCAGGCATCAGAAGAGCACCCAGTCAATCTGACAGGTCTTGGCAAACTAATTGGTTTCGACCCAAGGCTTTGCCCCGGTAAAGTCGTTCATCTGCGCGGCGAAACAGCTCATCAGCGCTATTGCCATCCACCCGCCATTCCGCCATGCCAAAGGTTGCCGTCAGACTGATTGATTCATCACCAACCGGCAAAGGCTTTTGACTGAGCTGCAACCTTAGCGCCTCGATAATCGGGCGCGCTGCGACTAGATCGGTATGCCGCAGTAGCAGACCAAACTCCTCGCCGCCAAGTCGACCGATGCTATCGGTTTGCCGCAAGCGCGCAGACAGCAAACGACAGATATGCTGCAACGCGGCATCACCATTGGCATGTCCCCAGCGGTCATTGACCTGCTTGAACATATCAACATCCAGCAGCACAAGCACAAAGGAGGTTTGACTGCGTGCCGCGTCAGCAACTGTGCGGTTGAGACTGCGTTGGAAGCTGCCACGATTGGCCACGCCGGTCAGTGCATCGGTATCGGCAACCAGGGCCAGAGCCTGCTGCGCAGCGGCGCGGCGCTGCTCGTACAGGTGTACAAAGACCAGTATCAGTACTCCACAAGTCAGCGCATTGGCCAGATCCATAGTGCCGGCTGCGCCTTCCGGCAGGCCAAAACGGTACAAATATCCCAGTGTGGCAAAGAGCATGAACGGCAACGCCAGCAACAATCCAATCTTGCGACCTAGCATCAGATACGACATCACCGGCATCATATAGACCCAGACAAACGCGGTGACCGAGGCGTCCCGCACAACAATGATGTAAATCATGAAAGAATTCAGTGGCAGCAAGTAAGCAGCAATCCACCACACAGGGCGCCTGGCCTGCGGAATGCGCCAAACTCCCCAAAGCAGCAACGTTGTCGCCAGGATCTCGATCATGGCAAGCACAACATTGCCCTGACTCAGCTGCAACAATGCGAAAAAGCCCAGCGTGATAGCGGTAGCCAAAAAAATCAGTCGAATCAGTGAGCGTTGCTCGGCGTCCCCCAGCCCGCCCAGGCCAAGCTGGTTGGCCGTATTATCTGCGGGGTCTTTCTTTACTCGCATCTGTTCGATTCCAGCGTGGATAGATTATCTGGGGTGTCTCAAGCCGGTTACTGTATCCAGCGCACCGGGAATCAGGAGCAGATAAGGCTATCTCCGGGGCGATAGCTTGTCCAGTTTCATGACTCGCAGTCAACACGATGGGCTGGTAGCAGCCAGAGCCGTTTTACAACCGACCGTATAATCGGGATAGAGCCCCCTGGCTATTTCCCATGATCGGCAGCGTCCGCAATATTGGATTGTCAGGCTGTAAGAATCAGCAGCACTGCAAATCGAACACCTCAGGGGCGATATTTAACAACAAGTCACTGGTATCAGCGTACTGTTTGAGCATCTGATTGTTATCCAAATATCAAAAGAAGGATCATATCGGGTTCTCTATGATGGCTCGGGTTCATACATAGACGATGCGCGGCAACACAAAAACCCACCAATCAACGGCAAAGACTCGTTCAAATGCATAAACCGATGATTGCCACCCTCAAACACATGCACAGTCATTTGCTGATGGAGCCTTTCATACGTCGCCGCTGAATCAAGCGCCTCGTCAGACATATCCAGCAACACCATGCCATGGCGTGAGGACTGGAACGCCGGATAGCTGGAAACTACTTGGTCAGTCAGCGTAAATGGCCGACCAAAGTGATCCTGATGTGTTCCCAGATGCTTGTTGAGAGTGGCGGCAACATCCATGACAGGATTGATGGCAACGTAGGCTTTGCCAGTTTCAGCAGACAGACGCGACACCAGAAAACCACCCATTGAAGTGCCAACCAATAAATCGATACCCTCCAGGTAACTTTGTACATCCGCCATCACCGTGGGATAACCCCGGGTATAGTCGGGCGCAAACGCAGATACTTGCCCGAATGTGCGCAGCGCGGCATATTTGTCGGAATTGACATCAACACGCGAGCCAAATCCGTGGATATATAGAATATTCAGTGCTGTCATGGTGTGGATGCTCTTGGTTATCTAATTTATCCCGGCTTGTTTATGCACTATTGCGACATTGTCATGATCTATACGACGCAATGCGTCGCACTCACCCATACTATGCACCTTGTCCTCATCAGGCCAGCGATGGCGAGTGAAACCTATGGTAATGACATCCGAGCCGGGCATGAGTCAGCAGGAGTCCTTGCTGCTGGGGGTTGGCGTTGTCGGCCGTCAGAGGCTGCGTCGTTATTTATTAGACAGCAATAAGTCGCTCCAGTCTCTGCAAGAGTTCTAAATGCTTTGCGGAATTGCGGTCCTTTAGCTTCTGAAGATTTTGAAGTTTCCACTGAATGGCAGGGAACATTTCAAAGTTATGGATGCCCCAGTCAGGCTTGAGGTTTTTGAAGCTCAGCAGGAATTGTTTGTCGGCAGTTGTAAGGCTTGCCCGAATATTGCCAATCAGTTGCGCCCTTGTAGCCTCAAAATCATCGTAAGTGAAAGGCTCTGTGGCCATACCGTCAAAGTGGTTGGCCAGCGTTTGTCGCTGGTCTATGAGATTCGGGTTCAGTACTTCACTTATAGGCCTGTCGCTACTGAGCAAACACAGCAGGAACCCTGTTTTTATTTCATCATTAATGCCTTCGGCTTTAAGTAAATACTTCACATCAAATAAATCCCGAGGGTGTTGGCAAAGAGCCGCGCATAATTGTGTTTACTTCAACTTTTATCTGCATGCCGCGCTGACTGCCTGTCTTCCAATGGCAGGTAGGTCAAATCAATATCAACAGAAAGACGGGGCATGTCTCGGACAAACAAATTTATAGCAGTACCGCCATGCAATGCAAAGCAGGACTCTTTGGCAACTTCGGGCAAGACGCTCAGTAAAAGTGATACTTGCTGCTTATAGGACTGCTCTGCCATGAGTTTCCAACTCCCTGGGGATGGTGATCTGATACTTGCTGTTGTAGGCGCCATCTTGAACCAGGCTACGTTTGCCAGAACCAAGGTTTACTTTTTCCATGTCCAGATGGCCTAGCCATTCATGTCCGGCCTTATCCGCCATAAACAGGAAAAGCCGCTTTACTTTTATTGAAGTGCATTTTTCAAGCAGCTCTTGTACAGCTGAGGGTTTCAGATTGTTGAGGCCTTCCATCAGTTGGTAACACTCAACAAAATCTGCTGAATTTTTTGATAGCAGTAAGCATTCCAGCATCGCTCTGGGGGCGCTGGCGATTCTTATGGAAAACCCGTCTATTTCTATGGTTGTAAGACCATCATGGGCTGGCAGGCTCGACGTGGTGAAATAGTCTACATCAACATGCCATTTGTGTTGGAGGAACCAGCTGGGAAGGCGCTCCCCCTGATGTCCCATCAGTGAAATACGCTTGGTTGCAAGGGGTAGATAGTGCGCTTTGCCGAGCAAGCTTAAGGCGGTTTTACCGCTCGGGTGAATGCTGAGGCCAGCTTGATGCTGCAATGCATACACAGCACCTTCATAGCCTACGTCATCGCCCCGTCTTATGAGAGCATTAGTGCCTATGGATTCAAACCAGTTGCTTTGGCGGTACTTTCTGAGCAAGTCAGGCGTATAGCCTTGAGTGCCTAGCCAGGACACCAGCAAAACAATGCCTTTGGGCTGTTCAGCCAGTAGATTGTTTAATTTTGTGCGCTTTAACGTACTCATAGTACGATTATGGTACTAGAAATAAACCAAATCAACAGAAAAGTTTATCCTAAAGCGTACAGACCAACCATAAGTACGCTAGTCAGCATGTAAATGAACTAACGGGGTCTATCATATTTCCCACAGGCATGTTCCTGCTTTAGTTATTATTTAGACGAGCAGTCTAGCAAGATTCCTTTGGGGTAGGTACCTCTTGAGTCGTTCTGCCCTCTGGTGTCCCAGGCAGGAAATTGTTGTGGATTCAACTAGTTGTTAGTTAACTTACTGGTAGCATTTAAAATGTTACTAAGTCTGTCACCTCGACTGGCTGCCCCCCGCGTTTGCACGACGCGCTTCCAGGGCGCGATAGATGCGCGCGTTGAGCCTGGCACCGGTCAGCCCGGTGTGTTCTTCGGCGACGCGGGGCTCATCGCCGACACCCAACTCCGTTGCAAGTGCCGCACCACTGAGGCCGCGCAACCCCTGGGCCCACGCCATTGATGGAACGTCGAGCACAAAGTAGTGGAAGAGCTCGCGCCAGGAGCCGTCAACCTGGCGAAACAGGTGGTCGAGAAAGGCAGCATCGAACTGGCTGTTGAAGGCGACGAACAACACGGGGCGCGTGCCGGCGACGCGTTGATGGAAACTGCGCAGCTCATCCACTGCGCCCTGTGCATCAACCGCGCTGAATTTCCGCCAGCGGTCTGCGTCGAAGGCGTTGACCCGTCGCGCACCCTCACTCATGCGCTCCGGGTGAGTTGGCTGGATGCGCAAATGCAGCGCTTCGAGCTCGCTGCCGTCGAGTTCGGTCATGACTACGCCGATGTCGATCATCTCGTGCCAACCAGGCACCAGGCCGGTGGTTTCCACGTCGATAAAGGCCAACAGCCAGGCGTCCGGATCTTCGGCGGGTGACGTAGAGACGAACGGCGCCGTTTCCGTGCTGGTGACGAAGGGCGGTAATGCTGCAATTGGCGTCACCCACAACAGGCAAAGCAGCGGCAAAGCGCGTAATCCGAACGAATCCATCTAACCATCCTCATGGGAGCTAAGTGAGTAAAGTAAGGATAAACAGACATCCCCATGGTGTCGACTCTGAATGGTGTGCTGGGGATATGTTTGACCAGAATAGATGTGCGTGGATTATCTTGCCGGTTGGGCTAACATTCTCCAATACGGCGGCTGTGCTGACCCGTGCTGGGGAATCCGCAGGAGATTCTGACCTCCGGCACAGAGTAACAGTATCTTTTGGACTCAGCCGATGCATGCTTCACGGCTGTTGCCAGCTAGGTCTGCCTGCTTAATTAATTTGCATCATTCATCCGGTAGGCTACCCACCTGTAAAACTATCGATTCAGGCCAACTACTCCACCACCCCCAAACGACAACCCACGTCGCACTCCGCCGCAATAGTACATATGGGTCATTGCCCAGCCTGCTGCCGATGCGTAGTATCCAGGCAAAAGCAAAATCAGTGTCATAACAACAGTTAGCTATTAAAGACACCGCCCGCAGGAAGCCCATGCCCAAAAACCGTGACAGTATGGAAACGGTGCATTTGACCATCGAGTTGCTGCGCCGCATTCCCAGGGACAGCAAGATCACTGCGCCGGAGTTGCAGCGGCAGCTGGCTGCGGCGGGTTATGAGCGCGATCTGCGCAGCATCCAGCGTCACCTTCGGCAGATTACCGAGCATTTTGACGTGGAGTGCGACGACAGGGGCAAACCCTACGGTTATCGCTGGAAAGTCAAAGCCAAGGGGCTGTCGCTGCCGGGCATGAATCAGCAGGAGTCCTTGCTGCTCGCGCTGGCGGAGCAGCACTTGCGACACCTGCTGCCGTCCAAGTTGATGTCATCCATGGACAGTTACTTCCGGCAGGCGCGCAGCAATCTGCAGAATCCGGGCAAGGTCACGCTGGAGAAGCAGTGGCTCAGAAAGGTCAGGGTGGTCAGCACCAATCAGCCGCTGCTGGCGCCGGATGTGGATGACGAAATTTTCCAACAGATCAGCAATGCCCTGTATAACAATCTCTGGCTGAACATTGTCTACCGCAATGCCGGTGGCAAGGAAACCGAGGCGCGCGTCATGCCGCTGGGGCTGGCGCAGCAGGGCGTCCATCTGTATCTGGTGTGCCGGTTTGAAGGTTATGACAATGAACGAAGCCTGGCGCTGCACCGGTTTATCAAGGTAGAGAGCAGTTCTCTGAGCTTCAACCGACCGGCCGACTTTGATTTGATCCAATATGACAATGATGGCCGCTTTGGTTTTGGTGATGGTCAGCGAGTAAAAATCAGTTTCTGTATCAGCAAGGTGGCGGGTTTTCATCTGACTGAGGCGCCGCTGGCACAGGATCAGCGGGTGGAGGAGATGGAAGATCATTACCGGATTGAGGCGACGGTGGTGGATAGTGCGATGCTGGATCGGTGGTTGTTGGGGTTTGGGGGGGATGTTTGGGGTGTGGGGAAGCTGCTGCACGGATCAGTGGTTACTCTCGATACGCATTGAAGAAGTGATGTTGGTTAAATATCGGAATTTGCTTGATTTTATCAATTGGTATAGCGGTGCCCGATTGCAGCAGAGGGTCGCGTAGACGGTCTGGGTGTGTGATCTGTTTGCAGTATCAACCAGCAGGCCACTACTGCAAAGATACCTTACAGTAATTCGCATTTACATCTGCAATCACTTATAGCACTATCCTCAAAAAGCATAAAAAAGTACCTGTAGATGGAAACGACAATTGCGAAACCAGAAATACTGCAGCGTCTTGCTGCCATCGAGCTGATAGCCCTATGGGAAGGCAGGTTAGTGACTAACCGCCTGACCAAATGGTTTGGCATCTCTCGTCAGCAGGCGTCCAGTGATATTCGGCGATATCTGAGCGAGATAAACCCGGGTTCACTGATTCATGATCCTGCCGAAAAAGGCTACGTACCAACCGCCAAGTTGCACCCTGCGCTGTCGAGTGGGCAGATCAGTGAATATCTTGAGCTTCTTATCAGTAAAAACCAGCAGCCCTGCGCCGAAATAGTAGAGGCGTATGAAGGCTTGCAGGTGGTTCAGCTACCTGAGCGAGCCCTGAAGCCTGAAATTGTCCGTGAACTGATCCGGGCGTCGCAGACGGGCGGTAGCGTCAAAATCATTTACAGTTCCATGAACAATCCGCAACCCCATGAACGAATCATCACGCCGCACTCTCTGGTGTATAGCGGTTTCCGCTGGCATGTACGGGCGTTTTGTCATGCGCGTGGTGCATTTCGCGACTTTTTGATCTCCAGAATTGATCGGCCCCCGGTGTCAATAAACATTGCAGTGCCGGTGGCTAGCCAGGATACGCAATGGCAGGAGTCTGTGACGCTAACCCTTGTGCCCAACGATCTGTATAGTCCTGCACAAAAAGCGCTGATTGAACGTGATTATGCGATGGCAGAAGGGCGGCTGAGTATTACGACACGAAAAGCGCTGGCCATGTATTCGCTACAGCGTTATCAAGCGGCGATCACTGATGAGCAGTGCCAGCGCTACCGTGAGCATCCGTTGCAGCTACTCAAGGCAGATCGAAAGAAGATTGACCTGTTACGGTTTGAGGAGGCTGGCGAGTGATGGACAGCTGCAACTACGACAGCGATCTGATTGGCGGCTCGTTACAGGTGCGTGAATCTCGCATCATCGCCGACCTGATGCTGACGCAGGCGACCGCTGATCAATGGCAGCAGGTGATATTTGTTGAGAATCAGCTTCAAAAGCGTTCACCGGCCACGGCTAAACGTGTTGCGCAGGCGCTGCGCAAACGCCTTGAGCGGGTCGAAGCACCTTTTTGGCGAGCCATCAGAGATGGTGACGATGAGCTGGCCACGCAGGCGACATTCTGCGCGGTGCTGGAGCGCAATCTGCTACTGGTGGAGTGGATTGAAACCGTTGTTGCAGATGCAATAACGTCCCGTGCGGGGCATCTCAGTCTGTATCAGTGGAATGAGTTTCTGGATGATCGCAGCCACCGCGACTCTCGCATTGGTGGATGGACGGAATCCTCCAGAAAGAAGATGGGACAGGTGGTGTTCCGCATTCTGGCGGAAATTGGCTTGCTTCACGATACCCGCTCACTGCAACTACAGAAGCTGATGATCCGTCCAGAGACCCGTCAATTATTGGAGCAAAGCAGCCGCCATCGGCTAATGGCTTGCATGGAGCAGATGTCACGATGAATACAAAGCTGCAGGAGCGGTTGAATCAGATTCCGGCGAAAATTGTCAGTGATGATTTTCTGCAATCGAAAGGTCTGGCCAATGATCTGGGATTCTGGATTTTCGATTATGCGCCCGAGGATGAGCTTCAGGTACGAGATTACCTTGGATTCCTGACGGAGTTGCTGGCGAAAAAACATGATCATCTGAAAGTGGTGCATATCCACTTGCTGGCGTTGTTACAAGACTATCTGGAAGACCGACGTATTCTGACCCGCTCCATCGAGAAACAAATCAAAGAGGGCGATGCCGCTTTGTTAAAGGCGTTACATGGCCCCTTACACATGGACAAGTTTGCGCCGTTTCTGCTGTCCAATACAAAAGCGGACGAGCACGATATTGTGCTGATATCGGGTGTCGGATCGGTTTGGCCATTGATGCGCGCGCATGACGTGCTGAACAAACTACACGCTTTGCTGGGACATAAACCATTGGTGATGTTTTACCCCGGTGAATACACCGGTCAAAACCTGTCGCTGTTCAATCGACTCACGCGTAAAAACTATTACCGCGCGTTTCGACTGATTCCATAACAAGGACCGCTGCTCATGAAGATCCAGGACATGTTTGTCAAACCTCTGCACCGCCAGATCAATGGTGTAGTCAAAGCAGATCAGAATGATGACGCCACGGTGTATCAGGAGTTGGAGGAATACGTGGTGACGCGCGAGTTGGAAACGCACTTTCGCAGTTTCTTCTCGTCCTACACCACGCCCCTGAATGATCCCTCCGTCCCCAATCGTATCGGCATCTGGATATCCGGCTTTTTTGGCAGCGGTAAGTCCCACTTTCTGAAAATACTGTCCTATCTGATTGCCAACCGAGCCTCCGTTGACGCGTCAGGGAGCAGCAGACTGGCATCGCAGTTTTTTGATCAGAGCAAATTACAGGACGCATTGATCCGCGCCGACATTGGCAAGGCGGTGTCCAATCCAGCCGATGTGATTTTATTTAACATCGACAGCAAGGCCAGCAATAACGATGGTGGGAATCCCATTCTGAATGTGTTCCTGCGAGTGTTTAATGAGCATCAGGGTTTCAGCAGCGACCACCCTCACATTGCCCACATGGAGCGTCACCTTAGCCAGCGTGGCGTTTATGACAAGTTCAAGCTGGTGTTTGCCGAGGCATCGGGTTCGAGTTGGGAGTCTGAGCGTGACGCTTATCAGTTCTATCAGGATGACGTAGAAAAAGCGCTGGCAGCAGCTCTGGATTTGTCCGTGGAAGCAGCCCACAAATGGTTCGAAAATGCCGAACAGGATTTCAGTGTCTCAGTCGAAAAGTTCTGCGAGTGGGTCAAAGAATATCTGACCACTAAACCAGCCCAGCATCGCATACTGTTTCTGGTTGACGAGGTTGGCCAATTTATTGGCAACGACAGCCGCCTGATGCTGACTTTGCAGACCTTGACTGAAAATCTTGGCACTATTTGCCAGGGACGCGCCTGGATTATTGTCACCTCGCAGGCTGACATGGATGCGGTCATGGGCGAATTCTCAGCCAGCAAGGCCAATGATTTTTCCAAGATTGCAGGTCGCTTTAAAACCCGCCTGTCGTTATCCAGCTCCAATACCGATGAAGTCATACAGAAGCGTTTGCTGAAAAAAACACCAGAGGCTGATGAGGCACTGCGTCAACTGTATGCGACAAAAGGCGACATCCTGCGCAATCAGATCAGCTTCGACCGCTCGGGGCCGACGTTAAAAAACTACGATGGCGCAGACAGCTTCGTATCAAACTACCCGTTTGTGCCTTATCACTTTCAGTTGGTACAGAAAGTATTTGAGGAAATCCGCAAAGTAGGTGCCACAGGCGCTCACCTTGCGTACGGTGAGCGCTCGATGCTGGACGCCTTCCAGATGGCTGCCCAGCGCTTGTCTGCTCAAGAGCCTGGTGCCTTGGTGCCGCTTCACAGTTTTTATCATGCAGTCGAAGGGTTTCTCGACACGGCAGTAAAGCGCACGATCGATCAGGCCACAGAAAATCCAGTGCTGGATCAGTTTGATGTTCAGCTGCTGCGCACACTGTTTATGATTCGCTACGTGGATCTGGTGAAAGGCACCACCGGTAACTTGGTTACGCTGAGTATCGAACAGATTGATGCTGACAAGCTGGCGCTGCGCCGTAAGGTGGAAGAAGCTCTGATGCGGCTCGAGAAGGAAAGCCTGATTACCCGCAATGGTGATGAGTTCCTGTTCCTCACCAATGAAGAGCGCGATATCAGTCGCAAGATAAAAAGCATCGACATTGTCAGCAATGAAGAAAACAAAGAGCTGGCCAATCTGATCTTCCGTGATCTGCTGCGCGACAAAAATAAATTTCGTTATAGCGTTAACAATTCGGATTACAGCATTGGCCGTTACCTTGACGGCCATTCCATCGATGGACGGTATGAGAATGACCTGCGTGTAGAGGTTGTTTCACCGCTTGATTCGGAATACGCGCTGCATACTGAAGGTGGTTGTATCGCGCGCAGTAACGATGACCGTGGCAAGGCGCTGTTAAAGCTGCCTGACGACAATGACTTTTTTGCAGAGCTTAGAACCTGGCTGCGCACTAACAAATATATACGCCTGAATGATGAAGCCAGTCAGCCTGAAATCAGTCGCATATTGGCGGATCGTGGACGCGAGAATCAGGAACGAAAAAAACGTCTGCGCCTGAAGCTGGAAGAGCTGTTGATAAACGCTGATGTTTACGCGCTTGGCCAGCATCTGAAGCCGGTGACTAGCAGTCCCGTCAATAAATTTGATGAAGCCTGCCAGTATCTGTTGGAAAACACCTACAACAAACTGGGATACCTGCGTGTTCTGCAGAAAGATCCCGTGCGTGAATTGCATGCCACGCTGCATACCGATGATATTGCGCAGTTGGGCTTGTCGCTGGACGGTGAAGATGGCAACCCGCAAGCGGTAAAAGAGGTGGATCAGTTCATCACTTTAAAAGCCAGTGGTGACAGCACGCTGATGGTGACAGACATTGTTGATCAGTTTGGCAAACGTCCCTACGGCTGGCCCGAAATGGAAGTGTTACTGATTCTGGCCCGCCTTGCAGTATTGGGTCGCATTACTTTCCACACAGCCGGCCCCAGTCTGCATCTACCCGATGTGTTTGAACTGCTGCAAAACAATCGGCAGCGCAGCAAAGTCAGCGTCATGCGCAAGCGTCGCACAGAGGAGGCCGTGCTCAAGGCTGCGCGTGAACTCAGTAAAGATCTGTTTAGCACCTTGGGCCCGGATAATGAAAAAGAGCTGTTTGCGTTTTACCGCGAACACTTTGGCGCATGGCTAAATAATCTGAGGTCGTATCAGAGCAAAGCTGACGTTGGGCAGTTCCCGGGCAAGGCGCTGATCCGCAGCATCATCCTTTTGATTGAACGACTGCTGTCTAATGATGACAGCTTTGATTTCTTTAAAACCCTGACCGAAAAGAAAAACGATTACCTGGATGCCGAAGAGGACTACCGGGATATTCACCATTTTTATTCGAAACAAATGAGCAGCTGGCAGCAAATGCTGATTGCGTTGCGCCGCTTTCAGCCGAATGCCCAATCGTTGAATAAAGATGCCAACACTGCCAAGGCCTTGGCTGAACTGGAAGGCATCGCAAAAGACGAATCGCCTTACGGTCACGTTCAAAAAATTGTGGGTTTGATTGAAACCATCGACACGGCAAACAACGCATTGTTGTATGAAAAACGCAGTCACGCGATCGGCAGGCTTGATGAAAAGATCATACGTTTACAGCACGAGATTGAGAGTTCAGGTGTTGCCACACCAGACCTGAGCAATCGTCTGTTGTTACCGCTGCAGCAGATTAAAAAGCAGCTGGCCGATGAAACCAGTGTCGCTCAAATTTACATGCTGCAAACCCAGGTGGCTGACGAAAAGTTGGACGATGCGCTGCTTCAACTCGATCGGGCTATGCAACATGAGCGTGAGCGGCAGAAAAAACTTGCCGCTGCTCCGGGCACACCCGGTCAGACCGGTGAAACCAAAGTACAAGTAGTGGCTGAACCGAAACCGGTGGCAGAGGTCTCTGCGAGTGCGTTGCTTGGTAAAGTGCAATCGGGGTTGTATCTGGAGACTCAGCAAGATGTGGATAAGTACCTCTCTGCTCTGCGCGCCGAGCTGGAGCGATTAATCAAGCAAAACCAACGCATTCGGATACGAGGGTGATGCCTTGAAAAAAAGTTTGCTTTTAATACTAGGTTGCTTGTCGGTTGTCCCGTGTCCCGGGACTGGGGACATCTGGTGAGGAAAATGCTATGAAAAGTCAATTCATCAGATTGCTCTCGAAACTTAAACCAGTGCACATGGTTGACGCTTTATCATCGCCTTGCCAACTGAGCTTTTCTGACTCAACAACGGCAAACGCATACGGATTCGCTGATGACTGCTGAACCCATAGAACAGATCCTCAAACGGCCAGAGGGCAAACAGCTTGAGTTCAAGCGTGATTTGTCCTCGCCGCAGCCACTGCTTAAAACACTGGTGTCCTTTGCCAACACGGCGGGCGGGCAACTGTTTATTGGCATCAGCGATGATGGCGCTATTGTGGGTGTAGAAAACCCCTTGGGCGAAGAAGAGCGTCTGGGTAGTCTGATCTCCGACAGCATCAGCCCCCGCTTGTTGCCAAGTATTGAGCTGCTGACGGTGGAAGGGAAAACCCTGCTCCGGGTTGAAGTATTTCTCAGCAATTCGCGCCCTCACTTTTTAAAAGCCTTGGGGCCCACTCAGGGTGTTCTGGTGCGTATCGGTTCCAGCAATCGCCAGGCAGATCCCCAGTTGATTGCTGAGCTACAACGGCAGACAGTTGGCGAAACCTTTGATGCTTTACCGATGCCGGATGTGTCACTGGACGACCTTGATCTAAGCAGTTTGCAACAGGTGTTCGGTCAGGAAATTTGGCAGAATCAACAAAAGTTGCAGACACTCAAATTGTTGGTGAACCATCAGGGGCGTTTGGTGCCCAGCAAAGGCGCGGTGTTGCTGTTTGGCAAAGAACGCACGCTGTATTTTGATGATGCCTGGATTCAATGTGGACGCTTTCGCGGCACCGAAAAAATAGATATTTTCGATCAGACAGAGTTGCATGATCCCTTGCCGCAGGCTGTCGACAGCATTGAGATGTTTCTCAAAAAGCATGCGTTTAAAAGCGCGGAATTTGGTGCCATGCGACGTAAGGATAACTGGAGTATCCCGCTCACTATTTTGCGCGAAGTCATCATTAACGCTTTGGTCCATAGCGACTACTCTCAACGTGGCTCGCCGATTCGCATCGCCTTCTTTGATGACCGAATTGAAATCGAAAGCCCCGGTATGCTGATGCCGGGCATGACCGTTGAGGATATGAAACGCGGTGTTTCGATGATCCGTAATCCTGTCATCGCCCGTGTATTCAAAGAGCTCAAGCTGATCGAGCAATGGGGCAGCGGTGTCAAACGCATTTTTGAGGACGCTGCCGCTCAAGGCTTGCCTGAACCGCGTATTGAGGAAATCGCCAATCGACTGCGTTTTATTGTGCCGCTGGATCAACAGCACTCAATCCATCCGGGCGCCCCTGGCCAGTTAAAGCCTGAGTCGCAGCCTGAGTCGCGGCCCGAGTCACAGCCAGAGTCACGGCTAGAGTCACGGCTAGAGTCACGGCTAGCAGCGCGGCTTCTTGTGTTGCTGGTAAATGAGCCAAAAGGGAAGTCTGAGTTGGCAGCAGCACTGGGGCATAAAACGGTTTCTGGTGAGCTGCACAAACAAAACAAACGACTGCATCTCGACGGTATTCTGGAAATGACCCGGCCCGACATTCCCAACAGCCGCCTGCAAAAATACCGGCTCACCCCGGCTGGCCAACAGTTACTCAAGGAAGACAAATGAACACCGCCCCCATCAAAAAGTACGCCCCTAAAGCGCGTAAGGACTTTATCGCCGCCGTCACCCGGCAAGCCGCCAAGGTCGGCATCACGGCCAAAGGCAGCGACCCGATGGAGCTCAAAGGCGATCTGGCGTTGATCAATGACCGCGCCTTCCCCAAGGGCATTGCCAACGCCCGTAATGCCCTTGCGCGGCTGGTTGCCCAGAACGGCTTTGCCCAAACCATGGAACAAGCCGCCTACAGCTGGTTCAACCGCCTGTGCGCCATCCGCTACATGGAGCTCAAAGGTTTTCTGGATCACGGCCGCCGTGTACTCTCACATCCCGGGCACACCGGTCATTTTGAGATTCTGGACGAATGCCTGGAGCTGGATCTGTCCGTGTTGGATGCCAGCTTGGACCGGGAAAAGCTGG